>UGGS01000005.1 GCA_900450595.1 [Flavobacterium] thermophilum | reverse complement strand
GTCCCGATGCGCCCATCCAGCGTTGCGACATCCTCTTTCGTTGCCATCGTCCGCTCGATAGTCCCGATGCGCTCATCCAGCGCTGCGACGTCTTCTCTCGTCGCTGCCACGGTCTGCTCAAGCCGCCCGATGCGATCATTCATCCGGACAACGTCTTCTCTCGTCGCTGCCACGGTCTCTTCGAGTTGCCCGACGCGTCCATTTAACCGCGCAACATCCTCTTTCGTCGCGCTCACCGTTTGTTCAAGCCGATCGATGCGATCATTCACCCGCACAACATCCTGTTTGGTCGCCATCTGATTCCGTATTTGCCGCAGCTCATCGAAAAGGCGCTCCACCCATTCATCCATCGTTTCACCCCCTTTCGCTTTCCATTATACCATCATACTTCTACCAATTTCTATCGTTTTCACCGCCAATCGACACGCCGACAAAAAAGCCATCCCCATTTTCCGAGCAGCGGCCAGAAAACGAAGATGGCTATAAAAGCGATCAACACGATTATGAAATTTTTTGTTCCTGCAACGGCAGTGCAGCCGATTTTCTCGCCTTGCCGAAATGGAAGACGGCATTTAAAAGGATGGCGGTGAGGCCGCCGGCGACGATGCCGCTGTCCGTCAAAATGCGCAGGCCCGCCGGAAGCTCAGCAAACAAGTTCGGCACCGCCGTCACCCCAAGCCCTATGCCGACCGAGCAAGCAATGATCAGCAAGTTTTCTTGCATAGCCAAATCGACTTGGCTTAACATTTTCACGCCGTAGGCGATGACCGTGCCAAACATAGCGAGCATGGCCCCGCCTAAAACCGGCGCTGGGATGATTGTCGCCACGGCGGCGATTTTCGGCACAAATCCAAGCAGGACAAGAAACGCCGCGGCAGCGTAAATGACATTGCGCGTTTTCACGCCCGATAGCTGAACAAGTCCGACGTTTTGCGAATACGTCGTATACGGAAATGCGTTCAACAGCCCGCCGATGATGATGGCCAATCCTTCAGCGCGGTAGCCGCCCGCAAATCGTCATCGGTCAGCCGGCGGCGGCAAATGTCCGACAAAGCAAAGTAAACGCCGGTCGATTCGACAAGGCTGACGATCGCGACGAGCACCATGGTGAAAACAGCAGACCCATGAAACGTCGGGGCGCCAAAGTAAAACAACGTCGGCCAGTGAAGCCATGACGCTTCCGCAACCGGCGTCCAGTCCACTTTTCCCATCATGGCCGCGGCAAACGTTCCGGCTGCCATGCCAAGCAAAACAGAGATCGAGCGGATGAATCCTGTAAACAACGATACAGCAAGATAATCAGCGCCAGGACGCCAAATGACAGCGCCAAGTTGGCCGGATCGCCGAAGTCTTTTGCCCCTTGCCCGCCGGCCATGTTGTTCACCGCCGCCGGGATGAGCGTCAAGCCAATAATGGTCACGACCGAGCCGGTGACAACTGGCGGAAACAACGTCCGCAACTTGCCGAAATACGGACTGATGAGCACCACAACCGCTCCGGCGCAGAGGATCGCCCCATACACTGCCGGCATCCCGTACTGTCCGCCAATAGCGATCATCGGCCCGACCGCCGTAAATGTGCAGCCAAGCATAACCGGCAAGCCGATGCCAAACCACTTGTTTTTCCACGCTTGCAAAAACGTCGCAATGCCGCACGTCAATAAGTCAATGGCCACTAAATACGTCAGCTGTTCGCTCGTCAAATGCAACGCCCCGCCGACGATAAGCGGAACGACGATCGCCCCGGCGTACATCGCCAATACGTGTTGGATGCCGAGTGATCCAACTTGCCACCATTTCATCTTCATTGACTCATCACCTCGTCAGCAAATTGAATGACACCACCATCAAGCGACGCGATGCAGGCGAGCGATACGACGCGGAAGCCGCGCGCACGAAGCAATCGCCCGCCGTCTTGAAACGCCTTTTCAATGACGATGCCGATGCCGGCGACAACCGCGCCGGCTTGTTGGACAATCTCCGTCATTCCAAGCGCTGCCTGGCCGTTGGCTAAAAAGTCATCGATAATGAGCACCCGGTCACCGCTGTTAAGCAACGAACGGGAAACAACGATCTCGTTCGTCTCCTGCTTCGTAAACGAATATACTTCCGCGCGGTATACATCGTCGGCCATCGTCACTGGCCGCCGCTTGCGGGCAACGACAAGAGGAACGCCAAGTTCATAGGCAGCCATAAGTGCCGGGCTGATGCCCGATGACTCAAGCGTCAGCACTTTCGTCGGCCGCTCACAGTGAAACTTGGCGGCGAACTCCTCCCCAATCCGCTTCATCAAATGCGGGTCGACTTTGATGGTTTAAGAAGCGGTCGACTTTCAGCACCCCGCCGGCCAGCACCTCTCCTTCAGCGGCAATTTTTTCGAGCAATTCGCGCATGCCAATCCCCTCCAAAATAAAAAAGCTTAAAAAACACCGGGGGCTGACCCAAAACGCGAATGCGTTTTGGGATCAGCCCCCACTTTTTTGCCTCAAATATAGAAGAATCGCCCTTTTTTCTGGTAGAATAGAGTCACCAAAACCACTACCACCGAAAGAAGGGCGATTCTTTTATGAAACATGATCATATTTCCTTTAAAGAGTATACCATGGACAACCTCTCTTTGCCAAGCAACATCGCCGATCTCATTCCACGGGATAACATGGCCCACGTGGTTCATGAGATGGTTGAACGCATCCCGATGGAGACGTTTCTTGCTTACTACAAAGGAGGGGCGCCTCCGCCTATCATCCGAAAATGATGACCAAAATTCTCCTTTACGCTTACACCCAAAAAATGTATCATGGCCGTGAGATTGCACGGCAGCTCGAAGTCCACCTTCCCCTCATGTGGCTAAGTGGATTTCAAAAAGCCGGACTTCCGCTCCATCAATCGGTTTCGTTCGGAGCGGATGAAAGACCTGATTGACGACCTGTTCCGGGAAATGATCACGCTGCTCGTGGCCGACGGCTATGTCAAGATGGAAGATTATTTTGTGGATGGAACGAAAATTGAAGCGAATGCCAACCGGTACACCTTCGTTGGCGCAAATCGGCTGAGAAGTACCAGGAGAAACTCCAAGCCAATGTCGATCGGCTGATTGCCCAGATCGAGGCGATCGTGGAAGAAGAAAAGGCGGAAGACATCGACCCTTCGCCGGCCTTTACGTCAGAAGAAATCCGAAAGAAAACCGAGGAGTGGGAAAAACGGTTGGAGGCCGAGCCGGACAACCAACCGTTGAAGAAGGCCATCAAGAAGATGAAGGAGGACTACTTGCCCCGCAGTGAAAAGTATGAACACCAACTCCATGTATGCGGGGATCGCAACAGCTATTCCAAGACCGATGTGGATGCCACCTTCATGCGGTTGAAGGAGGATCACATGCGAAACGGCCAGCTCAAGCCGGCCTATAACGTACAGGTGGGTTCTTCCGGCCAATTTATTTTGGGGTATTCCCTTCATCAGAGGCCGGGCGACACTCGTTGTCTTCTCCCGCATTTGGAGACCGTTCGAGAGAAGTACGGCGTGGAACCCGAACGTTTGATCGCTGACGCGGCTTATGGCTCGGAAGAGAACTACGTGAAGCTGGAAGAGAAGCACATATCGGCCTTGATCAAGTACCATACGTATGAGAAGGAGAACACGCGCAAGGTCAAGAAAAATCCGCATCATCAGCAGAATTGGACCTATGTGGAAGAAGAAGACGTTTGGATTTGCGCCAATGGGAAAAAGCTGGTTCGCACCGGAACTTCGAAACAGACCACGGAATCAGGATACACCTCGGTCACCCGACACTACCAATGCCATGAATGCGAAGGATGTCCGTTCCGTTCGGCCTGCACGACTTCCAAGTATGGACGAACCACGCAATGGAACCCCGTCTATCATGAACAAAAACAGAAAGCCCGCGAACGGTTGGAGAGTGAAGAAGGGCAAGCCCGATACCGCCAACGCCAAACCGACATTGAGAGTGTATTTGGGCAAATCAAACAAAATCGCGGGTTTCGTCGCTTTGTCCTGCGAGGCCTCCAAAAAGTTTCCATCGAATGGGGGCTGGTTTGTGCTGCCCACAATCTTCTCAAAAAAGCCGCTAGGGACAAGCAATTGTCCTTGGTGGCGTAAATGAGGGGGAGAACAGAGTCGGAATTTTGTTCCGTTTGGTAAAATATACAAAAACCAGAGAGGGCTGACTCCAAAGTCCGCTTTTTGGCGGACTTTTGGGTCAGCCCCTTTTTCACTGCCATTTTACTCGAGGGGAGATGTTCTTTTGAATATCGCCCCTTCCGCCGCAGGGGCAAAGGCGGCTTTTCTTGCAAAAAAGATGGACCGTGCAGTTGGCAAGCGGATGATTTTTTTGTATGATGAAAACCAAACGACGGAAAGAAAAGGGAGAGAACAACATGACGACGTTTCGCCAACATCGCTGGCAATCATTTTTGCAAGGCTATGAAGATCGCGCCCGCCTGCTCATTTCCTGTCCGGATCGTCCAGGCATTGTCGCCGCGGTCACGTCCTTCTTGTATGAGCAAGGCGCCAATATCGTCGAATCGAGCCAATACTCGACCGATCCGAAAGGGGGTACGTTCTTCCTCCGTTTGGAGTTTGACTGCCCGAACATCACGGAACGAAAAGACCAGATCGAAGCGGGCGTTCGCCCCGATCGCTGCTGAGTTTGGCATGGATTGGCATCTTCGCCTCCATAACGACATTCGGCGGATCGCCATTTTTGTCTCAAAAGCGGAGCACTGCTTGCTTGAACTTCTTTGGCAATGGCAGGCAGGCGAACTGATCGCCGATATCGCTCTTGTTGTCAGCAACCATCCGGATTTGCGCGATGCGGTCGAGCCGTTTGGCACTCCCGTATGTGCACATTCCCGTGACGAGCGAAACGAAGGCGGACGCCGAGGCGAGGCAAATCCGCCTGCTTCATGACTATCGCATCGACACGATTGTGCTCGCCCGGTACATGCAAATTTTATCGCCGGCGTTTGTGGCTGAATTCCCGGGACGGATCATCAACATCCACACTCGTTCCTGCCGGCGTTTATCGGCGCCAGGCCATACGAGCGGGCGTATGAGCGCGGCGTCAAATTGATCGGCGCCACATCGCACTACGTCACCGACGATTTGGATGAAGGGCCGATCATCGAGCAAGACGTCGCCCGCGTGGACCACCGCCACCATCCCGACGATTTAAGGCGGATCGGCCGCCTGATCGAAAAAACCGTGCTCGCCGGGCGCTCAAATGGCATTTGGAAGACCGGGTCATCATCCATGGAAACAAAACGATCGTGTTTTATTGAACCCAAGCGGGAGAGGATTTTTCCTTTCCCGCATGGTATAATGAAGATAAGCAGGATTTGGCCGCCCAAAGAGCGAAATTTCATCCGTAGGGAAGGAGGGAAAAAGCCTATGGGAGAAAAACGGACGCCCAGCGGTTTTCTGTTAAAACAACGTGCGTTTTTAAAACTGTATTTAATCACGTTAACGGAACAAGAACGGTGTATGGACTGAAGCTGCTTGATGTGCTGCGCCAGAGTTTAAACCGTTTGGCTACCGGCCGAACCATTCCGAAGTGTACAAAGCGCTCCACGATTTGATTGAAGACGGCATTTTAAAGCAAGTCAAGCAGAAAAAAGAAGGCATGAAGTACCAAGAAGTTGTGTCTACCGCTTCGCGGAAGGGGGGCAGGAAAAGGCGAAATTGTACAAACGCCAACTGAAAGCGGAGCTGGACCGGTGTGCGGCGCTCATTCGCAAGGCGATGAGGACAACTTCAGTTGAGGGCGCCTCTTTTTTTGTATGAATTTACATAACATTTTTATGGTGAATTCTGTTTGTTTTGCATCCCACCGAACGATTTAGTAGAATGGGAGAAGGACACGGCAACAGAGAGGAAGACGTAGGATGTTGACATGGCCACAGGTTGTCATAAGGGAAATGGAAACACGAAAAGCGTTATTCCGCCATGATCCAGATCACGCGCTGATCGGCTCCGACGGGTATACGGCGGAAGACGGAGCGATCGTGCACGATGCGGCCATCGCCCTGGCGCTTGGAAAAAACGTACTGTTAAAAGGTCCAACCGGATCGGGGAAAACGCGGCTGGCGGAAACGTTGTCCGCCTTGTTCGGGCAGCCGATGCACAGCATCAACTGCTCTGTGGACCTTGATGCCGAGGCGCTGCTTGGGTTTAAAACGATCGTGCACCGCGACGGCCAAGCGGTGATCGAGTATGTGCCCGGCCCGGTCATCCGGGCGATGGAGAAGGGGCATTTGCTATACATTGATGAAATCAATATGGCCAAACCTGAGACGCTGCCAATCTTAAACAGCGTGCTTGACTATCGGCGCCGCCTCACCAATCCGCTCACTGGCGAGGTCGTCGAGGCGAAGCCGACGTTTGGCGTCATTGCGGCGATCAACGAAGGTTATATCGGCACCGTGCCGCTCAATGAAGCGTTAAAAAACCGCTTCGTCGTCATCGATGTCCCATATGTGCAGGGGGAGACGTTAAAATCGGTCATCATGGCACAAACTACATTAACAGACGATGCGTTGATCAACCGTTTCGTCGCCTTGTCAGCCGACTTGCTGGCGCAGGTGCGAAACGGGCAAGTGGCAGAAGAAGTGGCTTCCGTACGCGCCTTGCTCGATGCGTGCGATCTGGCGGTGCATATCCCGCCGCTGCGCGCCATTGAACGAAGCATCATCGACAAGCTCGACGATGAACGGGAGCGGGCGGCGGTGCGCAATATCGCGGAAACATGGTTTGACGAGTAGGAGGAGGCCATGGAACGGTTTATGATGTTCAACGATCGGCCGATTGATCCGTTTTTGGTGATGCAGCTCGCCGATCTCGCCCGAACGCTCGCCCGCCGTCCTGACATGACGGTCGAGTTCGCCGCCCATTCCGGGATGCATCCGGTTAAGCCAACGGTGTACGTCAGTCAGTTTTGGGATGTGTATCCGCCAAAGGAGAAAGAAACGGCAATGAAAAGCGATGTCGCCTTGCGCGTCATCGGCACGCGGCGGCATACGGACCTAGCGGCGGTCCGCGCATTTCGGCAAGCAGCCGAAGCGCACCCATGGCCGAAATTGGCGAAACAGCTGTTTTCGTTGGCTGAGGATCTTCGTGTTGAGGCTCTCTGCGAGCGGGAACGGCCCGGGGTGAAACGTTGGTTTCGCACGCGCCGCCGCCTTTACCGTCGCTACTTCACCCAGCAATGGCAGGCAAACCAAACCCGCGGCGCCGCCGCCGATCAATTTTTGGCGGCGATGTATTTGCGGCTGACCGCCGACTCGCCGCTTGATGACGTTCCGCTCGCTCCGATGGCGGATGAAACGGTGCAGGCGCGCCTTGACGCGCTGTGGCCGCAATGGTTTGACGCGATGTCCACCGCGGATACGGCCCGCTGGGCGTTAGCCATCGTCGCATTGATGGAAGAGGCGCTTGCCGGTGACATGGTGAACGCTTACACCTCGCTTCCATTTGTCGATGACGGGGACGATGAATCGGAGATGACGGTTCGCGATTTGAAGCGGGTCGATCCGTTGGAAAACCGCGATGCAGCGGAAAATCCGCCAAACGGCAAAGCGCACCAGGAAGTGCTGTCGACGTGGCACCGGGAAACAAGCCGGCCGAATGGGAATTTTCTCCGCTTTGAGTTGAAACGCGGCACCCGCACTGGCATGCTTGGCGACGGGGCGAGGCCGGGGGACGATGGCGACCAGGCGCTCGCCATTGTCCAAGGAACGTCCCGGCCGGCGAAGCGAAACGAATACGGCCTCGAGGCGGCGGCCGCATCCCAGGAACATCGACCAGCCGGAGGCGGTGCTCCATATGGGGAAGCGAACCGCCAGGCAGCCATCATTGTTTTTTCTTCCCCGCCGCCAAGTCGTGACGAACGGAACGAATACCGCAGCAAACAGGCGGCGGCCGCGCCATACCGAAAGCGGCTTGTGCGCGTGATGGAGCAATGGCTCGAACACCAACGCAGCACGTGGCGCACGAACTTGCCGGCCGGACGGCTGCGCAAACAGCTCATACCGTTTTTCACCGACGAGCGGCCGCGCCTGTTTTACAAAAAAGGCGAGCCAGCGCGGCGGTTCAACGCAGCGTTCGGCCTGCTCGTCGACTGCTCGGCGTCGATGCACGATAAAATGGATGAAACGAAAACGGGGCTCGTTCTCTGCCACAACGTGCTTCAAACGTTGCGTGTGCCGCACCAGATCGTCGGGTTTTGGGAAGACGCCAACGAGGCAACCGCGGCCAGACAGCCGAATTACTTGCAAGTGGCTGTTTCGTTCCGCGAGTCGTTGGACCCATCAAGCGGCCCGGCGATCATGCAGCTTGAGCCCCACGAAGACAACCGCGACGGGCTGGCGATCCGCTGGATGACTGAGCAACTTCTCCGTCGCCCGGAAATGCAAAAAGTGTTGCTCATCTTTTCTGACGGGGAACCGGCCGCCTATGGCTATGAACAAAACGGCATTATCGACACGCATGAAGCGGTGGCCGAAGCGCGGAGGCGCGGCATTGAGGTTGTCAACCTTTTTTTAGGCCGCGGGGCGGATGACGAATCGACGCGGCGGACGATTGAAAACATTTACGGCCGCTTTCGCGTTTTCGTTCCACAAGTGAGCGAGCTGCCCGACCGACTGCTTCCGCTTTTGAAAACGTGGCTGCAAAAAAGCTTGTAACAAAAGGATGGGAATCGATGATCAAACTATTTACCGACAGCGATTTAGATGGCATCGGCTGCGGATTGCTCGCCAAGCTGGCGTTTGCCGAGGTGAACATTTCGTTTTGCTCGTACCGGAACTTGGATGAACGGGTCAGCCAGTTCTTGCAAAGCGAGGAAGCGAATGGCGCCATGCTGTTTATCACCGACCTAGCCGTCGGCCAGGAGGTGGAGCAGCAGCTCGCCGAGCGGGCCAAGCGCGGCGGCCATGTGCAAGTCATCGACCACCACGTGACCGCGCTTCATTTCAACAGCTATCCATGGGGATGGGTCGCGCCCGAACGGGAAGACGGCAAAAAAACATGTGCAACCTCGCTCTTTTACGATTACCTCGTCCGCGAAGGAAAACTGGCGCCTAACGAAACGTTGGATGCGTTTGTCGAGCTCGTCCGCCAGTACGACACGTGGGAATGGGAAGAAAATGGGAATTTGCAAGCGAAGCGGCTCAACGATTTGTTCACCATTCTCGGGCTCGACGGCTTTTGGGAGACGATGAGCGAGCGGCTCGCCTCCGGGGAGGCGTTCGCCTTGACGGAGACGGAAGAGTTGCTTCTGGATATGGAAGAAAAGAAAATTCAACGCTACATCCGACAGAAGCAAAAGCAGCTCGTTCAGCGCTGGATCGGCGATTACTGCATCGGCGTCGTGTTCGCTGAACGCCATCTGTCGGAGCTTGGCAACGCCTTATCCAAACGGCATCCGCACCTAGATTTGATCGCCCTAGTCAATCTCGGGACAAAACATATCGGGTTTCGCACCATCCATGACGACGTCAACGTCGCCGAATTCGCGAAGCAGTTTGGCGGCGGCGGCCACCCGAAGGCATCGGGTTGTTTTGTGGATGACACGACCTTTCCGCTGTTTGTCATCGAGACGTTCCCGCTTGCGCCTGTTTATGGCGATGCGGAACAAAACCAACTGAACAAGCGGGAAGAGGCAGAAGGCGTGTTTTGGACGAATCATCAAGGCCAGTGGTGGTTAAGCCGCCAGACGGAACAGGGATGGACATGGTATGCCGACGGGGGAGAGGCTCGCACCTTTCCTGATGAAGCCGCAGGCGAGCGATGGTTAAAGCGGCAGTTTGCGGCAGGGCTCGCCTACGACGCCGCTGTGCTAGAGTTTTTAAGCGTGCGGCTCGGGCGGGACAAAGACGCCATCCAAGCCGACTATCCGTCGGCTGTCAAACAATACAAACATCAAACCGGCATCGAATAAGGTGCCGGTTTTCTTTGCGGCGACAAGAGAGAGACCGCTGGCTTTGCAGCATGGCGGCAGGCTGATTCCGGCGGTGACAACGAACATACTGAAAGGAGCTCCATAGATCAAAAAAAGAACGTGACACGGCGGCCCATTCCGCCAGCCATTTTTTCATAGTGCCGCGGCACAGAAAATGTTAACATAATTGTAACAGTTTTTGTGTTTAGGAAAAACAGTCTCTGATTATAATAAGTACATAGGGAGGTGAAGAGGGTGAAACAGTACGTCTTTTCCTTTTACACAGACCAAGGAAGAACGTCTGTCTGGGATGAGGCGATTCCGGCATCTGGGATGATGGAAGCCTTTTCAAAAGCTCGACGGCTGCTCATTAGGTACAAACAAGAGAAAGGCATGCCGGTTCGCGTTCGGTATAAAGGCGTCCGCTATCGCCACACCGACATTGCATAACGTTGAAAGTTAAAAAGAAAGGATGGGAGCATGCCTTTCCTGCGACAATCGACACGCAGCGGGTAACGTGCAGTGTTTCATGAACCACTCGGGAACACTGCACGTTATTTTATTTGCCTTTCAACTCGGCAGGAGAAAGGGACAAGCCCAGCCACTGTCAAACGATCAGGAAGGCGAGACGGATGCGGAAAATGATTGCGGTGAAACACATACTGCTAGGGCACAAGCTAGGAACGGCGCAAAAACCAAATTGGCGACGACTCTTGATTTTTTTGGTATGACACAACAAATATGGACGAGCCCGCATCTCATCATCGCGCACTCCTTTATACCTATAACGGATTTCCAGGTGGCGAGGAGCTTAGCAGCCAAATATGTCCGCTGCATGCGTATGCTGCAAAAGCGCTCATTCATGACGGATGTCGTTGTTTTTTTGCTTTTCGTCTCACTATCAAAAGATTACTTTTTATTGAGACAAAACCGAATATAACTTCCTATAATTTATATTATGTTAACTTAAGATGGAAAAAAGAGAGAAAGGAACGTCACGATTCCCTCTACTCCCCCCCCCTCGACTCGCTGCAACCGCAGCGCAGTGAAAAGCAGAAAACTATATGTAGTTCAATATTTCACGCGGCGCAAAGTTGTCGATTTTCTGCAATTCGTCTTTGCTCCACCATTTGAGTCCTTTCAGTGTGTCTTTTTCGTTCTTTGTCATATGTTCGATAGACAACACCGTATCGGATTGGATCGTAACGTGATAATAAATTTCCCGGCTAATAAAAGAACCTTGTTTTCCTTCAATCCATACATCCAGTTGGAATATGGGGCCACCGAGAAGATCAACCACTATGCCTAGTTCTTCGTATAATTCCCTTTTTAAAGCTTCAGCTGGGGTCTCGTTTTCTTCAATGCCCCCTCCTGGAGTAACCCATAACACTTTGTTCCCTACTACATCCCGAAATTCAAATTGCTGAAGAAGAATTTCGTTTCGCTCATTGATGATCACTGCTCTAGCACATTTGCGTATCCTCATCGGGCGCTCCTTTCCAGATCTATTTTACAGATGCAGCCGGCCATGACTGCCGAACTCGGGTTTCATAAATGGCCCGAATGGGAAAACTCCTTCTTTTCTTTGTGTGTCAAAGATTCATATTTATTGATAAAAAAAACTAACTAAGAGAATCATAAAATAGAATAATTCCTACCCCGTCCTTCAATCTGATCCTTGTATCCGATCAGTGTGTTCTTCATGGTATTCGGATAGCCTGCCTTGAGTCTAAGCTCTTTTAGAGGCATCGCTGGATTCTCAACCATGATCTTTTGAATTCGTATTATTTCTTGTGAATCATATGCTGCTTTATAAGCCATAAAAGGTGATACATAGTCGCTGATATTGACAAAGGTGAGTTCTTCGTGTCCCGTCCATTTATATAGTTTGATTTGCTGTTGAAACTTCATTAAGTTATTTCCTTCAATAAGGAACCGATATATTAAATCACTTTTTATCTTGGCAGTATTGGACAATTCAAGATAATTTTGTTCCAACAAAAATATAACTATCCCCATAAATGTATCCACTATTTGCAAAGGTATTGATTTAACAGAGTTTTGAGAAAGGACATTAACAACGCGGTAATTTTTATTGCGATAAGCCGAATGTGCGTTCATCTGTTCAATGATTTTTGTTTCAAGAAAAAGCTTATCATACTCATCATTCTGGTCTACCTTAATCTTCACCTTAATCGTTCCAGATTCTTGACTTGATAAATCCCGAGTCATTCCATAAAATAATCTTTCCGGTATTTTGATATAGAATAAGTTTCTTAGTTCAGTCGCCGTTAATCCGATTTTCTGTGCCGCATACAAAGCATCCCTATTATTAACGGTTAGAATATTAATCTGTACATTCTCATTAATAACCGTATGAAGAGTTTGAAAATATTTCTTGACAAGGTTGTCTTTCGTATACTCTCGAAAATGAAGTTCACTAAAAGAATTACACTGTTTAAAGATGTTTCGAACTTGCTTAACAACCCTTGCCATTGCGGCATCGGTTCCTCCGTAAGCCCCATAGTAAGAATAGTCAGCGTTAAACTGGTCGAGTTTATTGCTCTCATCAAAATAGATTAAGTAGTGCATATTTAAAGTAAACTCCTTTACTTTCCATACATAAATTCATTTTGTGTTGACTAAAACACGTTTATACCTTACAATCATAAAAAGAAGGTGTTGTTTTCCCCGCCACCGTTGGGCAGGGCTGATAACATCTCAACGTACGGAAGGATAGCTTTTCCCCGCCACCGTTGGGCAGGGCTGAGCTGTCTTTTTATTTTGACGTGAACGTTTGTCCTGTCCCTTTCCCTATGCTATTTGATCTTGATTTGATTCTGCCGCAATCATACTGAAAAACACATAATTTGTCAATAAAATACATACTATTCTCAAAGATTCTCCGAAGGCTCTTTTCTTTCTGCAAATCTCTGACACATAAGCATAAAAACAGGTAATTGAGCGCTCTAGTTTCCTTTCAACGAATCTTTCCCTTTTGATCCACAACAAGTCTAAGAAAGAATCCCTGGATATGAATATAAAAAAGCAGCTTGCCCCTTAAACGGACAAGCTGCTTTTTTGTTGGTTAAACTGTGACCGACTCTTTGGCTTGTTTCAAATGAATGTCAAAGCGGTCGGCGTTCATGACTTTCACCCAAGCGTTGATGAAATCACGGACAAATTTTCTTGGTTGTCGTCTTGGGCGTAAAATTCGGCGTACGAACGAAGGATCGAGTTGGCTCCGAAAATAAGGTCAACCCGGGTAGCCGTCCACCGCACTTCGCCCGTTTTCCGGTCGCGGATTTCATAAATGCCGCTGTCTGTCGGCACCCATTCATAGTTCATGTCGACTAAGTTGACAAAGAAGTCGTTCGTCAGCACCCCGACGCGATCAGTGAAAACCCCGTGCGGGAGATCGCGGTAGTTGGCGCCCAACACCCGCAAGCCGCCGACAAGCACGGTCATTTCTGGAGCGGTCAATCCAAGAAGCTGCGCTTTGTCGATGAGCAGCTCTTCCGGACCGACGCTGTACTCTTCTTTTGATAGTTGCGGAATCCGTCGGCAAACGGCTCCAGTACGGAAAAGCTCTGGACGTCAGTTTGTTCTTGCGTCGCATCACCCCGTCCTGGAATAAACGGCACTTTGACATCAAAACCAGCGTCGCGCGCCGCCTTTTCGACCGCTGCGCTGCCGCCAAGAACGATGAGATCGGCGATGCTGACTTTCTTCGGCAGCTCGCGCTGGATGTCTTCATAGACGGAAAGCACTTTAGCGAGCCGCTCTGGTTCGTTCACTTCCCAATCTTTTTGCGGCGCAAGGCGGATGCGGGCGCCGTTGGCTCCGCCTCGTTTATCGGAGTTGCGGAACGTGCTGGCTGAAGCCCAAGCGGTTTTGACGAGTTCGCTGACGGTCAGGCCCGAGTTCAAAATTTTCGCTTTGATTTCTTCGATTTCGGCATCGCTCAATTCATAGTCGACCGTTGGAATCGGGTCTTGCCAGATGAAGTCTTCTTTCGGCACTTCCGGACCTAAGTATCTCGTTTTCGGACCCATATCGCGATGCGTCAGTTTGAACCAAGCGCGGGCGAACGCATCCGCGAACTCATCCGGATTTTCATGGAAGCGGCGGGCGATTTTTTCGAATTCCGGATCAAAGCGAAGCGCCAGGTCGGTTGTCATCATCATCGTCGGAACTTTTTTCGATGGGTCTTCGACATCCGGTGCGAGATGCTCTTCTTTCGGGTCAACTGCCATCCATTGCCATGCCCCGGCTGGGCTTTTCGTCAGCCACCAGTCATAGCCAAACAGCATGTCAAAGTACGACGTATCCCACTGGGTTGGCGTCGGCGTCCAAGCGCCTTCAATGCCGCTTGTGATCGTATCGCTCCCTTTCCCTTTTCCGTAAAGCTGATCCATCCTAGCCCTTGCGCTTCAATCGGGCGGCTTCCGGCTCGGGACCGACGTGCGTGGCAGGGCCGGCGCCGTGCGCTTTGCCGAACGTGTGGCCGCCGGCGATCAAGGCGACCGTTTCTTCATCGTTCATCCCCATGCGGCGGAACGTCTCGCGAATATCGCGCGCCGCTGCTTTTGGATCCGGCTTGCCGTCCGGCCCTTCTGGGTTGACGTAGATTAACCCCATTTGCACCGCGGCGAGCGGGTTTTCGAGCTCGCGATCACCGGAATAGCGTTCAGAGGCGAGCCACTCTTTTTCCGATCCCCAATAAACGTCTTCTTCCGGATGCCAGACGTCAACGCGGCCGCCGCCAAAGCCGATCGTTTTGCCGCCCATCGATTCGATGGCGACATTGCCGGCCAAAATCATCAAGTCAGCCCAAGAAATTTTGTTGCCGTATTTTTTCTTGATCGGCCACAATAGCCGCCGCGCTTTATCCAAGTTGGCGTTGTCCGGCCAGCTGTTTAACGGGGCAAAGCGCTGCGTGCCGGTCGAAGCGCCGCCACGGCCGTCGCCGATGCGGTACGTGCCAGCTGAATGCCAGGCCATGCGGATAAACAACGGCCCGTAATGGCCATAGTCGGCCGGCCACCAGTCTTGGCTTTCCGTCATCAGTTTGCGCAAATCTTCTTTGAGCGCCCAATAGTCTAGTTTTTGAAACTCCTCAGCATAGTTGAACTCTTCATCATGAGGATTCGTTTTTCGGTCATGTTGATGGAGAATGCTTAAGTTCAGCTGGTTCGGCCACCAGTCTTTGTTCGTCGTTCGATTCGAAGACTGATTCGTTACGCTTCCGTGAAACGGACATTGGGCTGCATTCTGACGATTTTGATTTTCCATTCTCCTGTTCTCCTTTCCCTTACTTAATAAAAAATAGGAATTCCATCATTACCATTTCTGACTGTTTTGTTGCCAGTCAAAAATGATAATGATTTGTACATTAGAATTATACTAAATTTATATTTGATAGTAAATAATAAAAGATACCTTTTATTATTTTATTTGTGTTGCTATACCAGTCCAAGGTATGCCACTATTAATTTATGTTTCAATTGATTTAGAATTCAGTTATTTTTTAATATATGAACTACCCCCACTTAATTTTCTAGCGAAAATTTGAAGTGGGGGCTTCCAAAGAAGTTTGACTGCTTCAAGCAATCCTTATTCTTTGAGGCGTGTCCACTTCGCCGCTAGAGCATAAGACACTCAGGTCTACAGCTTTACTTTTCTTTAAGATGTTTAATGCGCCATTGACATCAGCATTAATTAGTTTGCCAGACTTTGTTCGATACAAGCCGCGCTTAATACGTTTGCCGCTGAACTTATATTCTTTTGGATTGTCGGCATTATATTCAGGAATCTCATCGCCGTCAAAAAAGCTGGCTTGAGACGTATATGATTCTTCCTGTTTCAAGAATTCAATGCCGTAAAATTTACAAAGATATTCTAGTTTTTTCTTTTATGTTACCGAGAGGAATATTGACAAAGTTTTTGATTTGTCTTTTTTCCTAGATTCATATTGCGTTGCCATGTTTCCGCA
>UGGS01000004.1 GCA_900450595.1 [Flavobacterium] thermophilum | reverse complement strand
TATTGCCCTTCTATATGCTATTTCTTCTATCAAATTTTCTGGCCAAACTATCTTACTCATCTTTATCACCAATATTTCCCAAGAAGTTCACATCTTTATCACCAATATTTCTTAAGAAGTTCAAAGCTATTTGATGAATAAACTCTGTATATTCAGCAACACTACTAGTTTGATTACCTCTTATACCACTTTTATAGTCTAGATTAAAGATTGGCATATTTGAGGTCTGAGAAAGCGGCACTATACTATATACATAAGGTATATCACCTAACTTAATATCCTCCTCGTTTATATGGCTAGGGATAAACCTTCCTAAATATCTTAAAATTGTACCGTGCATGTCTTTAATTACTTTTTCATAGGCTTGTACAGGTCTGACTTTACCTTTAAATTTCCTTTTCGAATACTGTTGAATAGAATATCCGATAAATCTGGTATACTTTTTAACGTCTGTGTTTATTAAGTATTTTTCACTAAAAGTCTCTAAATTAAAGCTGGAATCACTCTTTTGTAAATTGTTTAATGCATCTGTATATAACTCCATCCATCTAGTCATCCATATACCAATATTTTCTATTCCTAATAAACTAAATATGTCAGATCCCATTGGTGTAAAAAAGTAGTCTGTATTAAGAAGAATACTTCTATTCAACGCCCCCAAAGAAGGTCCCACATCAATAAATACATAATCATACTCTGAAACCCAAGGCTTTAATTGATTTAACCAATTTAACTTTCTTAACTCCCCTTTATCCTGTCCAAGAGTACCATTCCAACTACGACTCATTAGATCGTCTATAATAGCAAGCTTAGGATGTCCAGGTATTAAATCAATTTTATAATGATTTTCTTCTTTTTTAACTGGAATACCGCAGTTTTCCAACCTAGGTTCGCCTTCATCCATATTTTCAAAATAGTTAAAAATAGTCTTATGAATCGTTTTTTCACCATAGTATTCATCCCATTTATCTTCTGGTATTATTAACTGAGTTGAATTAGACTGAGGATCTAAATCTATTAAAAGAACTTTTTTATTTAGTTTTATACTTAGGTAACTTGCCAAATTTACAACTGTTGTTGTTTTACCTACTCCACCTTTGTTATTAAAAAAAGTAATTACTTTCATAATAGGCACTCCCACTATTTAAACATTTTTCCTTATTGCAGAATTATATTACTGTATATGAGTAAATTTACTAACATAAATTTACAACCAAACAAAAAAGAAGACATGAACCCGATTCCTTGGTTAGAATAGATGTGCCACAACTATCCACAAGGAGGTTCATGTCTCATGAATAGATTAGCACATCATCAAGGAATTCACAAGTTTTTCACGATGTTGGGGTTGGCCCTTTATTTCTCGAAACCTGTGATGAAGCATCTCGTTCATATCGTGGATGCGATGATTACAAAGGGCTTTTCGGGAACGCTGACCGATCTACATCATGGGAGTTTTCATCCGAACCATCGCACGACACTGAGCCATTTTTTCACGAAAAGCCCATGGGAGGAAGAGACGTTGCTTCGCAAACTCCAACAGTGGGTGCTTCATCGTGTCGAACGCAGCTCGAAACGAGAGAATCAACCCATTTTTGTTTCGATCGATGATACGATTTGCCAAAAAACGAAGCCCTCATCACGGGCAACACACGCCATTCAAGGGTGTGATTGGCACTATTCTCACGCAGAGAAAAAATCGATTTGGGGACATTCTCTCGTTTGGCTCATGGTTCATACGATGACCCAAGCGTTTCCTTTTGCCTTTCGCCTCTACGACAAGACGGTGGGGAAAAGCAAAGGGGAACTCGCGATCGAGATGCTTTCTTCGTTGGATGTGAGTCGCCCCGTTTATGTGCTCATGGA
Organism: [Flavobacterium] thermophilum; assembly: GCA_900450595.1. Taxonomy (GTDB): domain Bacteria; phylum Bacillota; class Bacilli; order Bacillales; family Anoxybacillaceae; genus Geobacillus; species Geobacillus thermophilus. The sequence goes on along the minus strand of UGGS01000004.1, from coordinate 41,665 downwards.
CTCTTGGTATCCATCGAAAACCCTCGTGGGAGCCTGCTTGAAAAAAGGGTTCCACGTCATCGCGATGCTGAAGACGAATCGGATTCTCTATCCAAAAGGGACGGCCATTCAAGCAAAGGAATTTGCCAAATCTATGGAGCCACGGGATACCCGCCTCGTCACGGTGGGAAAAGAGCGTTATCGGGTGTATCGCTACGAAGGTGCTCTGAACGGTCTCGAGGATGCCGTGGTGCTGCTCGCTTGGAAAGCCGATCAGCCGATGACACCGAAACATCTTCATTGCGTCTTGAGCACCGATCGCGAGCTAAGCGATGAAGAGATCTTGCGCTACTATGCCGAGCGTTGGTCGATCGAATGTTTTTTCCGTCAAGCGAAAGACCAGCTGAAACTCGATGGATACCGCGTTCGCGGGCGTCGGGCGGTGAAACGGTATTGGATCTTGGTGCAACTTGCGTATGTGTACAGCATGTTCGAGTCGAACAGTGATGTTTCGGATGGGCTCGATCTCCTGCGCAAGAGAAAAGGACATAGCCTCGTGGAGTTCATTTATCGTGCAGCAAAACAAAATATTCCCATTGATACCGTGAAAAAACAGCTCCACGTGGCATAAGGGGTACCCCGTTTGTCTCTTTTTCGTATGGTAATCATTGTTAATAAAAATGCTCATCTACAGTTAATAAATTGAGTAACAGCAGTGACAAGTACTAAACTTCCCTCAAATATACTTAATAGATTTGCTATTTAATTATTATATGTTATAGTAAATTATGGGATACTTTTACAAAAGTGCCATCAATGACATGTACATTAGAATAACCAAATCTAGCTATACCCAATCGATAGGAAAATAGGCTTGTTTAGAAATTAAATAAACTTTTTTATCATTTCTCAGCTGATTTCTCCGGCTTTTCCGGAATCCGTTAATATCCTTTTTGAGATAATGAGCTCTTCCGGTTCATTGAGATAATTCAACAATAGAGGATACTTTTCTTTCAAAAGAGCAATTAACGATAATTCTATGTACTTTACACTCAATATCAGATAGGTGTTCCTTCTCAAAAACATCAATATCAGCTCATTTGATTCAAAAAAAGAGCCACCTAAACAGGCGGCGACATAAAAAAGGGGATCATAAGGAACAAATGTTTCTATTAAGTGTATTTGGTTTTAAAAACAATTGCCAAAAAGGCTAAGTGATTGTTGAAGCGCTATATAGAATTAAACAGACGATTTTTCCCTTAGCGTAGGGAAAATCTTAGTGGCAGTACCTTTTTAAGAAATGGTTTTAATCAACTTTAAATGGGATTTCTTCTTTATAAGCCTTTGTATATTTTTCAATCAACTCCTTCTTCTCCACATCGCTATTAATTGGAATATCTCCACCAACAGGGATTAGTGTGTGCCACTTTTCTTCCGCTAAATATCTAGTCGCGAACAAGTAAGTTTGTCCTTCCTCAATTAGTTTATCACCCTCCATTAAAAACAAATAATCTCCTTCATACCCACCTACTTGGTTCACTTTTATTGTACCGTTTACTTCACCCTTAATATTATAAAGAACCTCAACTTCGAATTGTGTTTCTGGATAATCCCTATTTCTTGTTCCAACTTGCTTTACAACTTTACCTACAAAAACATTATCTGAAAAACCTACAACCTCTCTAGGATTGCTAATATCAATAGCATAATTTAAATCTATAGACTTAATTATAGGATTTTTTGGTGGAGTATTTGTAAAATAATTAGGAACAAAATATATAATTGATATAAACGCAATCATCACTGGCGCTAAAACAAGTACCCATTTACGTTTTGGCTTTTTTAATTCTAATTTAGCTTTTTGTATTCCCAACTTACTTCTAGTGTGAACTTCCTTCGGGACTTCAATCTTATTTATTTCCTGTGTAATTTTATTGCTCACATACATCATCTCCTTTCCATTCTTTTTGAAGTTTTTTTAACGCTCTATATAAAATTGTTTTTGCTGTTCCTAAAGGAATATTAAGTATGTCCGCAACTTCTTGAATAGTGCAACTATTATAGAATCTTAAGATAATGACATTCTTCTCATCTAATGATAATTTTTCAATCAAATCCTTTATTGTAACAGAATTTGGAATATTGTCATCTATATCTTGTTTACTTACCTGAGATTCGACTACATCGTAATTTTCGATTAACGTAATTTTCTTTTGAGAGCGAATAATATCTAAAGCACATCTTATTGCAATGCTAATTAACCAAGTTTTAAAGTATTTTGGTTCTCTAAGACTGATTATCGATTTGAATGCTCGATATGCAGTTTCTTGAACTACATCCAGTGCATCATCTTTGTTTTTTAGATAAATAAATGCAATTCTATAAATTTCTCCTTCATACGGCTGAAATATTTTCAAAAATGCTTCTCTATCGCCTTTCTGGGCTCTTTTAATCAATCTTATAATTGAAAACACCTCCAATAATTGCTTTATCAATTATTAGACGTAAAGAGTTATAATTTAGCTTTTAGTTTTCGGAAATTTTTTCAACTATATAAAAACAAGGTAACTATTCAGCCACATCATAAAGTGAGCTGAATATTTTCTTCTTTCCTTGTCTATTGTAAATTAGCACATTATTTCGGAACCCCTTTTTCAAATTATTTCAGACGGATTCCGAAATAATGTGCAAAATTTTTGTGAATTATTTCGGATTTTGCAGTTTATTTCAGAACGTTTGCACATTCTTTCGGATGGCGTTTTCCAGTTCCTGATCCGGTGAATGAAACAGAAAAACAAAAAAGGGAAAAACGGGACGCCAAAGGGGCCGATTTCGGCCCCTTTCGTGCTAATACCCCATTTCCTCTGCGGCCATGCGCACCACATCCTCGTCAATGACGTCCTTTTTCAGCTGATGCCCGTACAGCAGGCAAGTCGTGGCCAACGTGTTGATGACCCGGGGCCATCCCCGCGACTGCAGGGCAATCGCCTCTAACGCCGATGGGGTGAAGATCGGATGCTTCGCCCCGGCCTGTTTCATCCGATGCTCGATGTAGCCCGCCACCTCCTCCTTCTCGAGCGGCCCCATCCGGCATCGCATGATGATCCGTTGGTCAAGCGGACGGTGCTGATTGAGCCGCAGCTTTCCCTGTAAATGGGGCAGCCCAGCCAACATCAAGACAAATGGGTTGGTCGAATCCATCTCAAAGTTGAACAAGATGGCGATGTCCTGTAAAAATGCATCCTTTGCTAAATGCATCTCGTCCAAAATGAACACCGGCGTGATCCGTCGTTCATGATGCAATCGCTCGATCGCCTGCTGGATTTGGCGGAAGAGGTCCACCTTGCGGTATTTCGGTTCTTCCCCCAACCCAAGGGCCAGCCCACGGTAAAAATCCATCACGCCTCCGGTCGATAACGGGAAGTAGACCACATGATACAACGAAGGGGACAACGATTCCTTCCACGCCCGAAGGGCGAACGTCTTGCCCGCCCCCGGCTCTCCGATCAACAGCCCGATTCCCCGCGTTCGCTTCACGTACTCCAGCGCCCGCAGCGCTTCTTGAAACGCTGCCCCTTGATACGCCTCAGACGGGTCGGTTTCTTTCGCAAACGGCTCCCGCGAGAGGGAATAAAACGTTTTATACATCCTGTTCGCCCTCCTTCGCCGAAACCGCCGCAAACGGCGACCGATGGCGCTTTACATAGGCATTGTCCTCCATACGCACCCGAATGGCTTCCGCCACCCGTTTGCCCTCTTCGTACACATAGACGCCCCGTTCGTCATAGCGGAGTTCAATCGATTGCCCAATGAACCGGGGCGGCACTTCATACAGCTGCTTGTTCAAGGTGATCGTTCCATCGGCTTTGACCTTGCGGTGCTCCCGCTTCAGAAAAATCGCATCCAGCCAATCGCTATCTTCGATGAACGACACGAGATGCACTTGCGATTGAAACACCTCATGCGGCGTTTTTCCGTCCAGCGAGGCGTGCGGTTTTCGATGATACTCCTCTTCAAGCCACCTCCAAAAGCGCTCGTTCAGCTCTTCGAGCGACTTCGGGGGATCCAACTCCAGCAGCGGATAAAACCGCGTCTGTACGGTGCGGAAGAACCGTTCGATTTTCCCTTTGCTTTGCGGATCATACGGCTGGGTGTGGATCAAGGTGATTCCCATCTCGGCGCACGCATACTGCAGCACCTCGGACCGATAAATTTTCCCGTTGTCCGAGTAAATGCGTTTCGGCTTCCCGCAACGAAGCACCGCTTCCTTCGTGACGATCCGCAGCCCGTCAAACTTCTCCGAAGGGAAAAATTGGGCATATGGCACTAACCGCGAGCAGTCATCGATATACGCGATCAAAAACGTTTTCTGGGCTTTCCCATGGACGCGAATCGTGGGTCCATGGGATAAGTCCCCTTGCCATAGCTCATTGATCTGGTCATACGCAAAACGCTTTCGCTCCGGCATCGGCAAGATTTCTTTTCCCACCAGGTTGTGTTTTTTCAACAATCGGTATATAGTAAAGTATGAGAGGGTGGTGGGAATGTCCCCCTGCTTGGTGAGTTGTTCGTAGAATAGGGTCACGGGCATGGAGGGATGTTCCTTCCTCAATGCTAGAATATGATCCTCATCATCGGGGGACAGACGTCTGGAGCGGCCGCGGTCCGAACGGCGCTTCGGCTTCAAGGCGTCGAAGCCCCCTTTTTTGTATCGGGCGCACCAATCCAGAATCGTCTTCGCCGCAATGGGTTTGTCCCCTTGATGAGGAATCGAATGCACTCGCCCGCCCACCTCATTCAAATACGCCTTGGGCTCCACCTGGCCATTCACCAACGGAGCGATCAGCCCGTACCGAAACAGCGCGATGTCGTGTCTCATCGATTCATCCATCCGGATCTCCTCCCTGTCTCCCTGTGATGTTGGACCGTCCCGGTCCCTCTGCCTCCTATCTTACGAAACGGCTCGAGATTCGTCGAGAGGAAGGGTTTGTGGGAACATCAACTATCTCCATTTTTGGTGTTAAGTAGAAAATCAGGAAGCAATTTGATCCGCAAACAGATGCCACCTCTCGTTTGTCCACAGGTCTTGGATGATCGAGCCCACCCCCCGTCCCTCCAAGGTCTGCATCCACCAAACCGCCCGTTCTGTTCTTGCGTTCCCCACAGGGCCGATGATCCCCCACCTTCTCGCCGCCGCGTGATGCAAGCGGGAGAGATTCCGTAAAAATCGTCGGACATAAAATAAGATGACCTCCTTGGTGGGAAAACCAACCTGTTTGGTCTTCGCTCCTCGCCTTGGCGTTTCGAGCCACGTTTTGACCGCTTGCCAAATAACCGATCGTGTATATTGAACATACGGGAGGAGAAAAGAAGGCAGCACACTCACGGTTTTGCGACACTCTTGACAGCGATATCGTGCGATCCAAAGGTGATACTCCCCCTCTGCCGTCAACGCATAGCGTTGGTAGTATCCGTGACGATGCAAGGGGCGGCGGGATGAACAGTGGGGGCATTGGTTCACGTCGGGAAAATCGTTCCCTTTCCCACGATCCGTATACGTTTGAATGTCAATGCCAAAGTCGTGAAACTGGATCACACTTTCTTCCCCCTCTCCTTGAAACGAATGGAAATCTTCGTCCGAAACAATTCACAAAAAATTTAGCACATTCCTTCAGAAAAGGGGAGAGGGCTTTCTGAAAGAATGTGCAAAAAAATGGGCGTTTTGTGCTGAAATAAAATGATAATTTACAGCTTTGATCAAGTACAACACATTGGACTGGGAACAGACGAAGGCGTGGGCGAAATAGATCGGCCGAGTCAAGAACATGACGTATGATAAGGGGCTGGATGAGTGGATTTGAGCCAAGAGGGAACAGTTGGTCTTTGTATATGAACGGAAGGAAATGACCGACAGGGTTACGTCACCTTCAAGCAGACGTATCGGTGCACAGCATGTGCTGGATGTCCGTTTCAAGCGACATGCTCAAAAGGCAAAGACTCGAAAACAAGCCGGTATTTGGGCAAATCAAGCACAGCCAGCAATTTAAGCGCTTTTTGTTAAGGTAGCTCTCAAAAATTACCATAGAATGGGCTTATTTGTTTTGACGACAATTTGAAAAAGTGGGCAGATACCATCCAATGGAAAGAAATCAGACAACTACAGAAGGAGAGGAAGAAAATTCCTTGGATTATGTAGTTAATATCTAAATGATGTAAAAACAAAAAAGGTCGATAAAACGACCTTTTGAGAACAGACTCATTTTTTATTATTAACTATTAATTATTAGTTTCATTATTATTTCTTTTTCTTTGTAATATTTCCGGAACCTTTTGATTGTTGAATGCGTCTTTAAATTCTTTTTCAAGTGCTATTTGTTGGTTTTTATCTTTGATTTTAACATTACCATATAGAGGAACTAAAAGAACACTCTCATCCTTTTGTTTATTTGCTGCGAATATATATTTAGTATTACTTTCTAGTAAAGGGTCGTTTTCGAATAGATATAAGACTTTTTTCCCTTCTTCATCCTCATACCCACCATATTGACTGAGTACGATCTCATCATTTTGGATATTTCCCTTTATTTCATTTAAAACTTTTACCTCATACTGTGTTGTAGGAAGACCTAAATCAACTTGTCCTTTTTTTGAAATTACTTCTCCTAAAAAGACATAATCAACTGCCCCTACTAAATTTCTTTTATCAGTAAAATCTGCTATAAAGTTACCTTCTATTGTCTTTACTGTTATTTTTTCATCTTTATCTTCTAAGAGGTAGTGATACCCAAAAGCAGATGTGGATCCTATCATTAGTAATGCAAATGTAAAGCTAAGAATTTTTTTCACGTTATTTCCTCCCAAACTTTTTTGAATTTATTACCAACGAGCTTTTAAATCTTCTACATCATGGTTCCCTAAAGAACTACGGCAGATTTTTCCTGAGTTCATAACGCTTCCTGATACACTATTATGTTCTAGATCCAGTGCATGACCTAATTCATGTAATGCTGTGTGATTTCTTTCGCAGTCTGACATGTCTTGAAAATAATAATCATTAAATGCAATTTTGTCCGCTCCACTATATTGTCTCCAATAGCCTAAAACACCATCGTTTGCACTGTAATCGGTGAAAGATAAGTCTTCTATTGTAGTAGAAGTATCACCAGCAATATTTATAACACCTACAGCATCCCATTTTGATATTGCATTATTCCTAGCAGATGTATACTTCGTTGAGCCATGATACGTTCCCCATCTAATTTCACCATTATCCACAGAATGTGAACTGTCGTAATTTGAGTGTGCACTACCCTTGTTAGTAAGCCCTAGTACTAAGAATAGTGCAGTTCCAAAAATAAAAAGTTTCTTCATTTTCTTTCTCCTTTCGATTTTTGTTTAATACAGAATATTCTATAATTTCTGGGAAGTCAGTTTCCTACTGAACAGAAACAAGTTCACACACCTCCCTTTTTATTTGTACAAATTATTCCCTCATTTTCATCACTATCACCCCCTCTTTCTTATAATTTTTCAATTTATATGTAGCAAATTTGACGATTAATCGTAAATTCCTGCAAAAAAAAAAAAAAAATCCTCTAATTTTCCGTGAAAATGCATGCGCCTTGAGCAGTCATTTTCATGCCGGGTGGAGGGCAAAGCGCGCTGCCCATGGATCTTTTCCGTTGATATCCATTTTCGACATAGAATATAATTGGAATGTTTCTATTTCGCTAGGGGTACTGCTACTGAACGCTTCATCGTTTTTTATACTGCAAATACAATATAAAACTCCATTTCATAATCACATTGATCAAGGTCATGTTTTTCAATCTGTGCTCTTACATGATCTTATCATCTCAACTATTTGCTCTTTACTCACATTTCGCACCCTCTCGACGAAAATCGGGAGGATTTTTTCGTTCCGATGTCGAATGAATCCTTGACACACAAGGAACGTAAAGGAGTTTTTCTCTTATGAACGTTCAAGTCAAAAAGGTCTATCGCAATTCTTATTTGAATATAATAAGTGCTCTATTCAAGAAACTGGGTCTGCCTCAATTGATTGACCATCTCGTGCCCGTCGATCCGCAGTGCCAAACGCGAGTCAGCGATGCCGTTCAGGCCATCCTCTACAATGTGTTTGACGGCCGGCAAGCCCTTGTTCACTTGGAACATTGGGCTCAGGAGGTCGATTGTGAGAAACTCATCCGTCCCGATCTCCATCCTTCCTGGTTGAACGACGATGCGTTGGCCCGTCATCTCGATCGCCTGTATGAGGCTGGCATTCACAACGTCATCAGCACTTGCTTGATTCATATTTATCGCAAAGAAGGCCTTTCCCTCCGAGCCTTCCACGCCGATACGACGGACAAGACCGTTTACGGCGCGTATGAATCGGCCTCGTTAGAGGCCTTACAAATCACACATGGCTACAACCGCCATCATCGTTGGCAAAAACAGATCGGTTTCGGACTGGTCGGCAACGAGGATGGCATCCCGTTTTACGACGATGTGCACGATGGCAACCTGCCCGATAAAACATGGAATCCCGAGGTGCTGTCTCGTGTCCATGAACAGCTGAAGCAGGCCAAAATCGAAGACGAATGGATTTACGTGGCCGATTCCGCCGCGATGACGAAAGAGACCCTGGCGCAAACCAAAGCGGCCAACGCCTTTTTGATCACCAGAGGCCCTTCGTCGCTCCGGATCGTGAAAACCGCGCTGGCCGAAGCGGATGCTGAGGACACGACGTGGAGCGATCCCTTTACGTTGGCGGAGAGAAACGGCGCCACGTACCGGGTATGGGAAACGGCCTCGACGTATGAAGGCCACCCCGTTCGGCTGATCGTTGTTGAATCGAGCGCGCTCGACCAGCGAAAAGGAAAGACGCTTGAAAAAGAACGAACCAAAGAAGCGGAGCTTCTTCGCGAGGAACAAGCCCGTTGGGAGCGTCACCCCTTCTCCTGCCGGGAAGATGCCGAACAAGCCTTGGCGTCCCTCAAGGCGTCCCTTCGCCCCCGGTTTCATCGGGTTGAGGCCGCGGTCGAAGAGATCGTACGCCTGAAAAAACGGCGCGGACGGCCGAAAAAAGGGGCGGAACCCGAGGTGGAGACGCTGTATTTCTTGCACCTTGACGTCGAATTCGACCAAGACGCGTGGGAACAGGCGAGACGGAAAGCGTCCCGGTTTGTCCTCGTCACGACCGTTCCGGAGGAATGGAAGGGCCAACAAATGGATGCCCAAGAGATCTTGAAGCTATATAAAGGGCAGATCTCGGTGGAAATGAACTTCGCTTTTTTGAAAGATCCGTTTTTCACGGATGAGATTTACGTCAAAAAACCAGAACGGGTCGCAGTATTAGGCTATTTGTTTCTGTTGGCCTTGGCGATTTACCGCGTTTTTCAGCGCCGAGTGCGTCAGTTTATTACTCCAGAACACCCGTTGAAGGGTCCTGGAGGCCGCAAGCTGACCCGGCCGACGGGACAGGCGATTTTTCAGCTGTTTCAATATGTGAACGTCGTCCTGTTCAAGCTGCCGGATGGGCGCATCCAACGCTCACTGGATCGCTCCCTTACCCCTGATCAGCGAAGGATTCTGCAGGGATTGGGCATGGATGAGAGCATCTACGTGTAACGTGATACGGAACGACCAGCGATGGTAAAAAAAAGGATTTCCATCGCTCGTTGTGTTGGTCAAAAAGTTATTCTGAAAAACTAAATAAAAAATCCTTTGTTTTGACCTTGTTAAGGTGCGAAATGTGAGATAAAAGATATTTACCTATTCAATGGCTTCCATGTTACTAAAAATCTTCCTCGAACTTATATAGAAAAATTATCCCTTGGTCACTAAACCAAAGGGGGATTATTGGATAGTATTCACTTAACCTGTGGCTGAAATTTCTATTTGGATTCGGTGTAGTGGAGCGTTAAAACCCAAAAAAAAAGCCTCTTACTAGTTTGCTAGTCTTTTTTCTGTATCCATTTCTTTATTGAACGCTTTGACATTCCATCTTTTCCTTTGGGGATTATTTCCACTGAGCTATCAAAAGCGTCAGCATTAAAGCCGATGAAGACAAAAGCTTTTCCTTCTGCATTTTCAAAGTATGGCTCCAATTCTTCGTAGTTTGTAACACGGTCAGTCAAATAATAAGCCAATTCAAAAACTGGCATAAGAATTATTGCCATATCTAATTCTTTACGGTTCAAACCTAACAATAGTTTTTGCATTGAACGATGAGCTGACGAAATATTTCCTGTTTCAAATTCAAGTCCGACACGCCTTACTGTATCACCATCTCGAAATTCTTTGTAGACATCAATTGGACCGCCTTTTTTCTTTTCATATTTTAAAACATCAAGCGGTTTCTCCCTAAACCAGTTGTATGTTTCTTCCAGCATTATATAGCAATTTTCTTTCAACGGTACTACACCGTTGACATTTTTTTCGCTGTTATTTATAGTGAAGATATTTGAACCTTTTGGCCAAACAGACGATCTAATAGAGGTAATGACCTCTTCATACGCCTGTTTACATAGTTTGTCGCTAGTTATCAACTGTTTGGCAATGTCTGTCATATAGACTTTATCAACCTTCATGAAGAATAGCACCCCTCTCCTTATGTTTCTTGGTCATCTTTGGGTTCGATGGAAGAAAAATCGAACAAATCCTTTGGGGGAACATTGAGGGCATGGGCTATCCTTTCGATGTTTTCCAAGGATACATTCCGTGTCCCACGCTCAATATCAGAAATGTAGGTTCTATGTAACCCACAACGGAAAGCTAATTCTTCCTGTGAAATCCCCATTGAAATCCTGATTTTGCGAACGTTTTTTCCGAACAAAATTCTGATATCATTTGACAAAGACACATCAACGCCTTTCAATTGACACTACTTCACTCGAATGATAGAATTTTTGTAGACAATGAGTCTACAGACTATAAGTTACATGGAGTGAAATAAATGCGTTTCTTTAGTGTTTTTGATTTGGTTGTTCATCACGCAAGGCTCAGAGGACATTCCGAAACGCAAATGTATTCATTTTTCCGAAAACGTGGCATAAAAAAAGCGGACTTACTTTGCACAAAAGATACTGGAATGATTCCTACTGATGAGCGTTTGCTTGATGCAATTCTTAATTATCTCGATATGTCCAAATTAGAACTTGAATTAGCTTTGGGAAGAATACCCTCTGGGTATGAACATGCTTATTTACAAAATGTGAAGGAAATTGCAAAGTTACTTGAAAGCAGCAAACCGTCCACAAATAATGATTCCGTTCCACCAACTGTTCAACCTTATTTTTTAACAGAATATGGAAAATTATTCAAAGGAGACTGCTTAAAGTTATTCAAGATGGTTCCAGATGAAAGTGTAGACTGTATTTTTGCAGACCCGCCTTTTAACCTCGACAAAGAATATGATGACGGAGTGGATGACAGTAAATCTTACAGCACATACATTAGTTGGTGCTTTGCATGGCTTGACGAATGTGTAAGAGTTTTAAAGCCAGGTGGTTCACTATTCATTTACAACATCCCAAAATGGCACACATATCTGTCTAATTACTTAAATGACAAGCTAAATTTTTGGGCATGGATAGCTGTTGACATGAAATTCAACCTACCAATCCCAAACCGACTTTACCCTGCGCATTACAGCCTGCTTTACTATGTGAAGGGAAATAAGCCTAAAACTTTTAACCCACAACGGATTCCAATACAAACATGTCGTCATTGTGGCGGAGAAATTAAGGATTACGGTGGGTATAAAAATAAGATGAATCCAAATGGTGTAAACTTATCTGACGTTTGGACAGATATCTATCCAGTTAGACATAGTAATTCCAAAAATAGGAAGTACAATGAACTACCTGTTAAACTATTAGACAGAGTAATTACAATGAGTACCAATGAAAATGACGTTGTTCTTGATCCGTTTGGAGGTAGCGGAACCACATATGCAGTATGTGAGTTATTAAAACGAAGATGGATTGGATTTGAAGTGGGGAATTGTGAAGTCATCAAACAACGACTTGAAAATAAAGAAAAGGACATTGAACTGCTCAAGAGAGTGTACGAGGAAAAGAATAAGCTGTTCCCTGACAAAGTAAAGGAGCTAAGAAGAAAGAATGGATTTTGGTTGGCTGAAGATTTTATGGAAAATAAAGAACACGCTGTAGCAGAACAAATAACACTATCGTTGTGAGCATAAAAAATGACTAAGCTAACTGCTACTTCTTCCTTCGCGATTCGGTATACTTTTATATAGATACACCCATGTCAGGCACACTAAAAAGAGCCTCAAGGAAACACTTGAGGCTTAGTTTGTTAACAAGCTAATCCATATTGTTAGAACTTTGGTAGCGCCTCTACCGCATCAGCGAGATCGCTGTAGCTATCTTTTAAGTATCGAGACGTAGTGGCAATATTGCTATGGCCGGCGAGGCGTCGAACTTTCTCTATATCGTTGTTTGTCGCTTTTAACATCCACTTACAAAATGTATGCCGGAACATATGGGGCGTCAGTTTTTTGTTCGGCAGGCTGTGGCTTTCAATCATTCGCTGGACGCCGCGGATCGAAAAGTTTTACGTTTTGTTTATTCCTTTTCGGCTTCCAACCAATCCGTTATCATGAACAGTTCCTTCTTCAGCTGCCGATTCAGTTCCACAGGGACATGAAGCACGGTATTAGATCCTAACGCGAAAGAAAATGGTTCGTTCTCATCGATTAATTGTGCCAAGGAACGCAAACCGGAGGCCTTGAATCGACCTTCTAACGGAAATCCGGCGATGCTGCTTATATAAAACGCATTATCGGCAAAATACCCATCAATCACTTTTAATTGATCCATTATAGACATGTTTTATCCCTCCCAGAATCAATTCATTCGGTTTAGAACTTCGGCAACGCCTCCACGGCATCCGCCAAATCACTATAGCTGTCTTTTAAGTATCTGGACGTCGTGGCGATATTGCTGTGGCCGGCAAGCCGCCGCACTTTCTCGATATCGTTGTTCGTCGCCTTTAGCATCCACTTACAAAACGTATGCCGGAACATATGGGGCGTGAGCTTTTTGTTCGGCAGGCTGTAGCTTTCGATCATTCGCTGGATTCCCCGGACCGAAAATTTCGGAGAACGCTGGCTGTAAAAGACGTATGGCGATTGAGCGACATGCGGTTTCTTTTTCGCCATTTCCGCACGAAACTTAAGCCAATCCTCGAGTTCTGCCAGCAAGATATTCGAGATCGGTACGGTCCGGACCTTCATTCCCTTCCCCACGATCCGAATTCGTTTCATCTCTAAATCTAAGTCCGTCAATTTTAAATTGGATAACTCCTCTACTCGCAATCCTGCATAGGTAAGCAGGTACACCACTGCACGGTCCCGACGATATTTCTCTTCAGGATCGACTCCCCGGCTTTGCACCGGTTTTTTCCGCATCCGATGCAATAAGTCCTCGAATTCTTCTTCTGTGAGCCACATGATTTTTTCGTTATCTTCATCGGCTGATTTTAAATCCTGGATGTCTTTCATTGGGTTCTGTTCAATCTTATGGTGTTCCACCGCCCACGCATAGAAGCTTCGCAGCGAATTCAGACGGCGATTGATCGTAGAGATAGCCAACGGTTTCCCTTCTACCGGATTCAACATTTGCTGAATCCATTTACGGATGTCAGCCGATGTGACGTAATCGCCTGGACGAAGATGCAAGTCTTTCAAAAACTGATTCACGTCATTGAGATAGGAGATCACGGTGTTAGGAGAAAATCCCTTCTCTTGCAAATACGTTTCATATTCGTGCAGCATCTTTTCCATCCTTTCACTTATACGACGAGTTTAAAAGGGTTCGAAGAGCAAAAAATCAATTGAAAAAATAACATTATATGACGAGTATATCATAAAAAAGACGATATTGCTAGACATATAACGTAAATTATGCGATAAGTTTAAGCCGGAAAATAGTTATATGGATATCGTCTCAATGTGCTCAACACTCTTTCCTCGGTCACCGGCGACCCGTAGTCTTTTGGGCCGGGAAGGGCGGTGTGATAGGCTGGACCGAGCCGGAAGGCGAGGGCTTCGGCGCTTGAGCTTGCAGTGGCTGAGCCTTTCCGGCTGCCAGCCGACCATCACACCGCCCCGGGGACCCGGACCAAAAGGAAACGGAAGCGCCGGCGAACATGGACTTGGTTCCATTGATCTCTTTTTTTGTCATGATTTGTCGAAATATGTATTTTATATTCTTGTCAGACAGTAAATGTTTTAATATTTCTCATAATATGGGCTGGTAAAAATAAAAAAATAGGCACTTTGCTAAAAAATGACCGCTCAAATTCGCCTGTATCGCGTTTTAATCGATAAGGTAATGGTTTTCTATTCAAGAAAGAAAAAATGTTTGTACGGACCGTTTTTCGAGTTTAACGCGGTTTTCATGTTTTTATGAAAAACAACTGCTTCAATCCTTTCTGTCGTCGACTTCCAATCGTGCAAAAACTCCGGGGGATCGACGACAGTTTCTTTTTTTCTTTCCTTCCTACAGCCATCAGCGATTCACTCTATTGACGGAATTTTCGAAATGGAGTATACTGGACTTGACCTATTTTGAAAAGTGTTGATGTATCAACGCTTTTTGGGGTTTTTATCTTACCTATGAGGAATTGAAACTTGTAAGAGAGAACGTCCCAATTATCGAAGTTTTCATGTTTTTATCTTACCTATGAGGAATTGAAACATTTTTCTCGGGTAGAGCTCCCCGATGATTTTTTAAGGTTTTTATCTTACCTATGAGGAATTGAAACATATCCGAACGCCTCACCGATATCATCTACTTCTTGTTTTTATCTTACCTATGAGAAGCGAAAAATAAGACTAACGCGAAAACCCGCTGATTTTTTCAGCGGGTTTTGTCATCGGCTCAACACCTTGCGATCAGGCGTTTTTCCTTTTGATTGGGTTTTTTTCTTTCCTTCCCGCAGCGATGCGATGAGTTGCTGCCTGAAGTTGCTTCGCATGGTTGCGGGATGAGTCCGCTTGCACGATGCTTCTTTGAATGGACCGAGCGCCGGGCTTCTCCAGGCTCCAGCCGGATGGCCAAAGGCCAGAAGGCGGTCAGCCGGGAAGACCGGCGCGGGCTGGACTTAGTCTTTGTATTTCTTTAACCGCTCCTCAAGCTCACGTCGCATCTGTTCGATATCTTCATCAACCTCTTTGCTTTTGGCGCTTTCGGCAGCAAGCTGCTCTTCGTAGCCCCGGAGCCAGTCCGGCACGATCTCGCGGCGGACGAATCTAGCGCCTCCATGGCTGTGAATGGTCACCTCATTTGGATCGATCCCGACCTGAATCCGTTGCACTTTTTCATTCAAGAAATAGGTCAGAAAAGCAATTGGTTCGCGGATGTCATTGCGTTGCATAATGCGCCTTGCCGTTTGAATGAGCTCATCCATCCAGTTTCCGCCGAAAGCTTTTTGAGCCAAGACCGCTATCTTCGTGAATTGCTGTTCTGTTATGTACCGGTCATAAGCCTGCACTACAGCCAAAAACTGCAAATACCGATCATCTGCTTGAGCTTCCTTTTTCTCTTCCAAGGCAACGACAACCGGCTCAACGACTTTCTCTCTGATTTGAAAGCGGATCGCCGCAACTTTGCGTTTTTCCCTTATCTCCTCGTATGTGAACATGATGTCCGTCTTCTCCGCAATCTCCTTCTTGGCGGGATTAAGCACTCGTTTTTTGAAATTGTGGTATTCTGAATACTTGTCCCCTGCTCCAACCATCATCCGCAAATCATCCAGACGAATCACGACCTCGCCCATATACTGCCAACGTTTTAAAAGCTCGTACATACGGATGGAGTAAGAGCTTTTCAGTTCCATCACATTCTTCAGGCGATAGGTCGTAAATTCCCTTTTCAGCTGCAGGAGGTAGGGCTTCAAGCGGGGATCAAAGGCCAAGCTGACATAGCCGGAATGCTCGTCGTATTCCACGTATGAAACCCAACTCAGCTGTTTGAGCTTCTGGCCTTCTCTGATCTCAAGCACCTTGCGCATCAAATTTTTCGTGATCTCCCGAAGCTCCGTGTATTTAGGGCTTCCCCGATATCCCAGCAATTCAGAGAACTCCTGTATCGGCAGCTTATACATTTTAAAATCGGCGTCATCTTTGCGAATCTGGCTGATGATATACAAGATGATCTTCTGTTCGATAGTGGACAGCTTATAGTTCGCCTCAATCAGCGCATTGGACTTCGTCACGGCGCTATTGTACTGCGGCTGGACAGCCGGAGTCTGCATCCTCTCATCCTCCACCTACTAAATTAGGAAAATAACTCCTTGATCCTATTCTACAAGAAAACACTCACGTTAAAAAGTACATTTTTTCGTACATGTACGCTTTATTTATTAAAGCGTACACAAGAAAACATGTGTACGAGATAAACACCAAAAATGTACGCTGGACACCAAAAATGTACGCCGAAACAACCAAAAATGTACGAGATAAACACCAAAAATGTACGCTGGACACCAAAAATGTACGCCGAAACAACCAAAAATGTACGAGATAAACACCAAAAATGTACTGTCCAAATCGATGAAACCCTTGATAAATCAAGGATCTTGCCCCCTCCTAAAATATATAAAGATTTAAAAGATATAAATACTAAAAGTATATAAAAGCAGCAAAAAGGGGGGCTGCCGCTCAATATACACAAGGGTTTAATATATCTTGCTGTGCTGAAGAGGAAAAACAAACAAGGTCTCCTAGGCCTTGTACGGCCCGTATGAGACGCTTTTTTTGATGGGTTAATGGTTCATACCCCCCAAGCTCCAAAACGCCAAAATAAGCCGTTTAACGACGTTTTACGGCAAGTTTTGATTTTTTCTTCCACAGCGCCACTTTGATCGGCCTCTTGATCTTGCTTCGCACGACCGCGGACAACGGAAGGAGCTAGATCGCAAGCGGCTTCTTCGAGCGGCTGAGCGCCGGGCTTCCCTAGGCTCCGGCCGGATGGCCAAAGGGCCAGAAGGCGGCCAGCCGGGAAGACCGGCGCGGGCTTCGTTCACAGATCAAGCCCTGCAGTGACTTCATCGATTTGCTCCTGCGTAATGCCGATGTAGCGAAGCGTTTCGGCCTGGCTGGAGTGATTGAGGATTTTTTGGATCATGGCCAAGTCCGTTCCTTGTTTGTATGCGAAATAGCCGAACGTTTTGCGCAGGGAGTGGGTGCCGATGCGATCCACAATCCCAACTGCTTTGGCGGCCCGGTTCAGGATGTAGTGGGCATGCTGACGGCTGATCGCCCGGCCTCCTTTTTGGCTCCGAAACAGCGGCTCGTCGCCGCGGGCGTGCGGCCGCTCCTGCGCTAAATACAGCTCGATCAGGCGGCGAGTTTTTCTGTTCAGTGCGACAACCCGAGTCTTTTTTTGTCTTCTTTTCCACGATCTCAATGCGTTCGACAACGCCTTTTTGATTCCTCACATCCCCAACTCTCAGAGCCAAAATATCGCTGATCCGCAGCCCCGTATTGATCCCGATCGTAAAAAGAAGCTCGTCTCTCAACGACGAAGCACGCAAAATCTTTTTCATCGCTTCGATTTTTTCCCTATCTTTGATGGGCTGGACGGTATGCAAAATATGACACCCCCTTGTCCATGAGGGAGATGAGTAAGATTTTTGGACAAAAAGTGGGAGAGCGGCAAAGCGGCTTCGTGTTGCTTCCTTCAACGTATTTAACGTCAGACAAAAATATGACATAACGTGCTTTTGTCAGATTTAAAAAAATCCCTCCACTTCCGGAAGGGGCGAGACAGTCTATTTTTTAGCCACGACAGCGGCCGGCGGCCTTTTTTCCCGCCCGCAGCTGTGCAAGCGAAAGGCCAAATGTATATTGAAAATGGGGATAATCTTTAAAGCTCTTCCAATCCCCGCCCCATTCAAGGCCAAGCGACTTTCCGATCTGACCGACGCGAAACCACCGACGGTCGAGGCTCCAGCTGGGGATCAGCGTACCTTTGAAAACATTGCAGACACAAACGTCAAACGCCAATCCAAAATTATGATAACTGTATCCTCCACGGGCGTTCGTAACAATCCGTCCAGGTTTTGTCCGCCCCAGCGCATACAGGCGGTTCTGCTCCTCGACGGTTCGAAACCCTTGCGTAATGATGATATAAATGCCTTCCTCATAAGCCTTTCGAATCAACGCTCTAGCTTTATCCGCCACCAACGGATGCAGCCCGGACAGCCTTTTCTCCGCCCGGAAAAGCAGCTCCACCAATTCCACTTCGAATTCCCTCCCATCATCAATTCTGCGGACCTCGGCTCAATGCGATAGTTAGATCTTGAATGGATTTGGTCAACTGATCCAGCTTCGTCTCCATCCGATACAGAAGATAGATAGAAACAAGGATCGGGAAGGAAACTTCACTGATCATCGAAAACAAATCCATTGCTTTTCCCCCTTTCAATGCTCAAAAACGGAAGGCGAGAAACCTTCCGTTCATGACAGATGCGTTATGGCAGCTGGATGTCTTGCGTTTCGCGTTCAATGATGCGGGCGCTCTTCGGGCTCACCAGCTCCCCGTTGCCGGTCATAAAAACATTTGCCGCTACGAGCTGGTTCATCACCGTTTTCACTTGCACCGGATCAACCGGCTCCTTGGGATAGCGGATCAAAATCCGCGCCGGCCCCGCTTGAGCGTTAAACGTCAGTTCCAACGTCTTCATTGTTCATTCCCCCTCTCATCATGCATTGATAATATGGCTGGTCAACGTCGTGCGCACGTACCGCAAGCTGCCGCTCGACAAGCTGGCGATGGCGGCGGCGGCATCGTAAAGCGATTGGACACTTGCGTCGCTCTTCACTCTGAAGGTTTGCGAGCGGATGATGTCCTTTCCGTCGCTGTTCTTTCCGGCGTAGAAGTCCAAAACAAGAGTGCGGCCCGACACCATTTCTGAAGCGGCCATTTTCCTACCTCCTTTCGATTTGCCAACATCATATCAACCGAGAACACCCATAGACAAAGACGATTTCAAAGCGAAAAAAGAAAAAAGCGGCCTCCAATGCCGCCGATCCTTCCGGTTTATTGCGATAAATCATTCATTTCACTACATAACCACCGTTTCACAAACTGCGCTGCCGTTTATCCATTGCCTGCGATGCGGTTCATACGGGTCGCAGTATTAGGCTATTTGTTTCTGTTGGCCTTGGCGATTTACCGCGTTTTTCAGCGCCGAGTGCGTCAGTTTATTACTCCAGAACACCCGTTGAAGGGTCCTGGAGGCCGCAAGCTGACCCGGCCGACGGGACAGGCGATTTTTCAGCTGTTTCAATATGTGAACGTCGTCCTGTTCAAGCTGCCGGATGGGCGCATCCAACGCTCACTGGATCGCTCCCTTACCCCTGATCAGCGAAGGATTCTGCAGGGATTGGGCATGGATGAGAGCATCTACGTGTAACGTGATACGGAACGACCAGCGATGGTAAAAAAAAGGATTTCCATCGCTCGTTGTGTTGGTCAAAAAGTTATTCTGAAAAACTAAATAAAAAATCCTTTGTTTTGACCTTGTTAAGGTGCGAAATGTGAGATAAAAGATATTTACCTATTCAATGGCTTCCATGTTACTAAAAATCTTCCTCGAACTTATATAGAAAAATTATCCCTTGGTCACTAAACCAAAGGGGGATTATTGGATAGTATTCACTTAACCTGTGGCTGAAATTTCTATTTGGATTCGGTGTAGTGGAGCGTTAAAACCCAAAAAAAAAGCCTCTTACTAGTTTGCTAGTCTTTTTTCTGTATCCATTTCTTTATTGAACGCTTTGACATTCCATCTTTTCCTTTGGGGATTATTTCCACTGAGCTATCAAAAGCGTCAGCATTAAAGCCGATGAAGACAAAAGCTTTTCCTTCTGCATTTTCAAAGTATGGCTCCAATTCTTCGTAGTTTGTAACACGGTCAGTCAAATAATAAGCCAATTCAAAAACTGGCATAAGAATTATTGCCATATCTAATTCTTTACGGTTCAAACCTAACAATAGTTTTTGCATTGAACGATGAGCTGACGAAATATTTCCTGTTTCAAATTCAAGTCCGACACGCCTTACTGTATCACCATCTCGAAATTCTTTGTAGACATCAATTGGACCGCCTTTTTTCTTTTCATATTTTAAAACATCAAGCGGTTTCTCCCTAAACCAGTTGTATGTTTCTTCCAGCATTATATAGCAATTTTCTTTCAACGGTACTACACCGTTGACATTTTTTTCGCTGTTATTTATAGTGAAGATATTTGAACCTTTTGGCCAAACAGACGATCTAATAGAGGTAATGACCTCTTCATACGCCTGTTTACATAGTTTGTCGCTAGTTATCAACTGTTTGGCAATGTCTGTCATATAGACTTTATCAACCTTCATGAAGAATAGCACCCCTCTCCTTATGTTTCTTGGTCATCTTTGGGTTCGATGGAAGAAAAATCGAACAAATCCTTTGGGGGAACATTGAGGGCATGGGCTATCCTTTCGATGTTTTCCAAGGATACATTCCGTGTCCCACGCTCAATATCAGAAATGTAGGTTCTATGTAACCCACAACGGAAAGCTAATTCTTCCTGTGAAATCCCCATTGAAATCCTGATTTTGCGAACGTTTTTTCCGAACAAAATTCTGATATCATTTGACAAAGACACATCAACGCCTTTCAATTGACACTACTTCACTCGAATGATAGAATTTTTGTAGACAATGAGTCTACAGACTATAAGTTACATGGAGTGAAATAAATGCGTTTCTTTAGTGTTTTTGATTTGGTTGTTCATCACGCAAGGCTCAGAGGACATTCCGAAACGCAAATGTATTCATTTTTCCGAAAACGTGGCATAAAAAAAGCGGACTTACTTTGCACAAAAGATACTGGAATGATTCCTACTGATGAGCGTTTGCTTGATGCAATTCTTAATTATCTCGATATGTCCAAATTAGAACTTGAATTAGCTTTGGGAAGAATACCCTCTGGGTATGAACATGCTTATTTACAAAATGTGAAGGAAATTGCAAAGTTACTTGAAAGCAGCAAACCGTCCACAAATAATGATTCCGTTCCACCAACTGTTCAACCTTATTTTTAACAGAATATGGAAAATTATTCAAAGGAGACTGCTTAAAGTTATTCAAGATGGTTCCAGATGAAAGTGTAGACTGTATTTTTGCAGACCCGCCTTTTAACCTCGACAAAGAATATGATGACGGAGTGGATGACAGTAAATCTTACAGCACATACATTAGTTGGTGCTTTGCATGGCTTGACGAATGTGTAAGAGTTTTAAAGCCAGGTGGTTCACTATTCATTTACAACATCCCAAAATGGCACACATATCTGTCTAATTACTTAAATGACAAGCTAAATTTTTGGGCATGGATAGCTGTTGACATGAAATTCAACCTACCAATCCCAAACCGACTTTACCCTGCGCATTACAGCCTGCTTTACTATGTGAAGGGAAATAAGCCTAAAACTTTTAACCCACAACGGATTCCAATACAAACATGTCGTCATTGTGGCGGAGAAATTAAGGATTACGGTGGGTATAAAAATAAGATGAATCCAAATGGTGTAAACTTATCTGACGTTTGGACAGATATCTATCCAGTTAGACATAGTAATTCCAAAAATAGGAAGTACAATGAACTACCTGTTAAACTATTAGACAGAGTAATTACAATGAGTACCAATGAAAATGACGTTGTTCTTGATCCGTTTGGAGGTAGCGGAACCACATATGCAGTATGTGAGTTATTAAAACGAAGATGGATTGGATTTGAAGTGGGGAATTGTGAAGTCATCAAACAACGACTTGAAAATAAAGAAAAGGACATTGAACTGCTCAAGAGAGTGTACGAGGAAAAGAATAAGCTGTTCCCTGACAAAGTAAAGGAGCTAAGAAGAAAGAATGGATTTTGGTTGGCTGAAGATTTTATGGAAAATAAAGAACACGCTGTAGCAGAACAAATAACACTATCGTTGTGAGCATAAAAAATGACTAAGCTAACTGCTACTTCTTCCTTCGCGATTCGGTATACTTTTATATAGATACACCCATGTCAGGCACACTAAAAAGAGCCTCAAGGAAACACTTGAGGCTTAGTTGTTAACAAGCTAATCCATATTGTTAGAACTTTGGTAGCGCCTCTACCGCATCAGCGAGATCGCTGTAGCTATCTTTTAAGTATCGAGACGTAGTGGCAATATTGCTATGGCCGGCGAGGCGTCGAACTTTCTCTATATCGTTGTTTGTCGCTTTTAACATCCACTTACAAAATGTATGCCGGAACATATGGGGCGTCAGTTTTTTGTTCGGCAGGCTGTGGCTTTCAATCATTCGCTGGACGCCGCGGATCGAAAAGTTTTACGTTTTGTTTATTCCTTTTCGGCTTCCAACCAATCCGTTATCATGAACAGTTCCTTCTTCAGCTGCCGATTCAGTTCCACAGGGACATGAAGCACGGTATTAGATCCTAACGCGAAAGAAAATGGTTCGTTCTCATCGATTAATTGTGCCAAGGAACGCAAACCGGAGGCCTTGAATCGACCTTCTAACGGAAATCCGGCGATGCTGCTTATATAAAACGCATTATCGGCAAAATACCCATCAATCACTTTTAATTGATCCATTATAGACATGTTTTATCCCTCCCAGAATCAATTCATTCGGTTTAGAACTTCGGCAACGCCTCCACGGCATCCGCCAAATCACTATAGCTGTCTTTTAAGTATCTGGACGTCGTGGCGATATTGCTGTGGCCGGCAAGCCGCCGCACTTTCTCGATATCGTTGTTCGTCGCCTTTAGCATCCACTTACAAAACGTATGCCGGAACATATGGGGCGTGAGCTTTTTGTTCGGCAGGCTGTAGCTTTCGATCATTCGCTGGATTCCCCGGACCGAAAATTTCGGAGAACGCTGGCTGTAAAAGACGTATGGCGATTGAGCGACATGCGGTTTCTTTTTCGCCATTTCCGCACGAAACTTAAGCCAATCCTCGAGTTCTGCCAGCAAGATATTCGAGATCGGTACGGTCCGGACCTTCATTCCCTTCCCCACGATCCGAATTCGTTTCATCTCTAAATCTAAGTCCGTCAATTTTAAATTGGATAACTCCTCTACTCGCAATCCTGCATAGGTAAGCAGGTACACCACTGCACGGTCCCGACGATATTTCTCTTCAGGATCGACTCCCCGGCTTTGCACCGGTTTTTTCCGCATCCGATGCAATAAGTCCTCGAATTCTTCTTCTGTGAGCCACATGATTTTTTCGTTATCTTCATCGGCTGATTTTAAATCCTGGATGTCTTTCATTGGGTTCTGTTCAATCTTATGGTGTTCCACCGCCCACGCATAGAAGCTTCGCAGCGAATTCAGACGGCGATTGATCGTAGAGATAGCCAACGGTTTCCCTTCTACCGGATTCAACATTTGCTGAATCCATTTACGGATGTCAGCCGATGTGACGTAATCGCCTGGACGAAGATGCAAGTCTTTCAAAAACTGATTCACGTCATTGAGATAGGAGATCACGGTGTTAGGAGAAAATCCCTTCTCTTGCAAATACGTTTCATATTCGTGCAGCATCTTTTCCATCCTTTCACTTATACGACGAGTTTAAAAGGGTTCGAAGAGCAAAAAATCAATTGAAAAAATAACATTATATGACGAGTATATCATAAAAAAGACGATATTGCTAGACATATAACGTAAATTATGCGATAAGTTTAAGCCGGAAAATAGTTATATGGATATCGTCTCAATGTGCTCAACACTCTTTCCTCGGTCACCGGCGACCCGTAGTCTTTTGGGCCGGGAAGGGCGGTGTGATAGGCTGGACCGAGCCGGAAGGCGAGGGCTTCGGCGCTTGAGCTTGCAGTGGCTGAGCCTTTCCGGCTGCCAGCCGACCATCACACCGCCCCGGGGACCCGGACCAAAAGGAAACGGAAGCGCCGGCGAACATGGACTTGGTTCCATTGATCTCTTTTTTTGTCATGATTTGTCGAAATATGTATTTTATATTCTTGTCAGACAGTAAATGTTTTAATATTTCTCATAATATGGGCTGGTAAAAATAAAAAAATAGGCACTTTGCTAAAAAATGACCGCTCAAATTCGCCTGTATCGCGTTTTAATCGATAAGGTAATGGTTTTCTATTCAAGAAAGAAAAAATGTTTGTACGGACCGTTTTTCGAGTTTAACGCGGTTTTCATGTTTTTATGAAAAACAACTGCTTCAATCCTTTCTGTCGTCGACTTCCAATCGTGCAAAAACTCCGGGGGATCGACGACAGTTTCTTTTTTTCTTTCCTTCCTACAGCCATCAGCGATTCACTCTATTGACGGAATTTTCGAAATGGAGTATACTGGACTTGACCTATTTTGAAAAGTGTTGATGTATCAACGCTTTTTGGGGTTTTTATCTTACCTATGAGGAATTGAAACTTGTAAGAGAGAACGTCCCAATTATCGAAGTTTTCATGTTTTTATCTTACCTATGAGGAATTGAAACATTTTTCTCGGGTAGAGCTCCCCGATGATTTTTTAAGGTTTTTATCTTACCTATGAGGAATTGAAACATATCCGAACGCCTCACCGATATCATCTACTTCTTGTTTTTATCTTACCTATGAGAAGCGAAAAATAAGACTAACGCGAAAACCCGCTGATTTTTTCAGCGGGTTTTGTCATCGGCTCAACACCTTGCGATCAGGCGTTTTTCCTTTTGATTGGGTTTTTTTCTTTCCTTCCCGCAGCGATGCGATGAGTTGCTGCCTGAAGTTGCTTCGCATGGTTGCGGGATGAGTCCGCTTGCACGATGCTTCTTTGAATGGACCGAGCGCCGGGCTTCTCCAGGCTCCAGCCGGATGGCCAAAGGCCAGAAGGCGGTCAGCCGGGAAGACCGGCGCGGGCTGGACTTAGTCTTTGTATTTCTTTAACCGCTCCTCAAGCTCACGTCGCATCTGTTCGATATCTTCATCAACCTCTTTGCTTTTGGCGCTTTCGGCAGCAAGCTGCTCTTCGTAGCCCCGGAGCCAGTCCGGCACGATCTCGCGGCGGACGAATCTAGCGCCTCCATGGCTGTGAATGGTCACCTCATTTGGATCGATCCCGACCTGAATCCGTTGCACTTTTTCATTCAAGAAATAGGTCAGAAAAGCAATTGGTTCGCGGATGTCATTGCGTTGCATAATGCGCCTTGCCGTTTGAATGAGCTCATCCATCCAGTTTCCGCCGAAAGCTTTTTGAGCCAAGACCGCTATCTTCGTGAATTGCTGTTCTGTTATGTACCGGTCATAAGCCTGCACTACAGCCAAAAACTGCAAATACCGATCATCTGCTTGAGCTTCCTTTTTCTCTTCCAAGGCAACGACAACCGGCTCAACGACTTTCTCTCTGATTTGAAAGCGGATCGCCGCAACTTTGCGTTTTTCCCTTATCTCCTCGTATGTGAACATGATGTCCGTCTTCTCCGCAATCTCCTTCTTGGCGGGATTAAGCACTCGTTTTTTGAAATTGTGGTATTCTGAATACTTGTCCCCTGCTCCAACCATCATCCGCAAATCATCCAGACGAATCACGACCTCGCCCATATACTGCCAACGTTTTAAAAGCTCGTACATACGGATGGAGTAAGAGCTTTTCAGTTCCATCACATTCTTCAGGCGATAGGTCGTAAATTCCCTTTTCAGCTGCAGGAGGTAGGGCTTCAAGCGGGGATCAAAGGCCAAGCTGACATAGCCGGAATGCTCGTCGTATTCCACGTATGAAACCCAACTCAGCTGTTTGAGCTTCTGGCCTTCTCTGATCTCAAGCACCTTGCGCATCAAATTTTTCGTGATCTCCCGAAGCTCCGTGTATTTAGGGCTTCCCCGATATCCCAGCAATTCAGAGAACTCCTGTATCGGCAGCTTATACATTTTAAAATCGGCGTCATCTTTGCGAATCTGGCTGATGATATACAAGATGATCTTCTGTTCGATAGTGGACAGCTTATAGTTCGCCTCAATCAGCGCATTGGACTTCGTCACGGCGCTATTGTACTGCGGCTGGACAGCCGGAGTCTGCATCCTCTCATCCTCCACCTACTAAATTAGGAAAATAACTCCTTGATCCTATTCTACAAGAAAACACTCACGTTAAAAAGTACATTTTTTCGTACATGTACGCTTTATTTATTAAAGCGTACACAAGAAAACATGTGTACGAGATAAACACCAAAAATGTACGCTGGACACCAAAAATGTACGCCGAAACAACCAAAAATGTACGAGATAAACACCAAAAATGTACGCTGGACACCAAAAATGTACGCCGAAACAACCAAAAATGTACGAGATAAACACCAAAAATGTACTGTCCAAATCGATGAAACCCTTGATAAATCAAGGATCTTGCCCCCTCCTAAAATATATAAAGATTTAAAAGATATAAATACTAAAAGTATATAAAAGCAGCAAAAAGGGGGGCTGCCGCTCAATATACACAAGGGTTTAATATATCTTGCTGTGCTGAAGAGGAAAAACAAACAAGGTCTCCTAGGCCTTGTACGGCCCGTATGAGACGCTTTTTTTGATGGGTTAATGGTTCATACCCCCCAAGCTCCAAAACGCCAAAATAAGCCGTTTAACGACGTTTTACGGCAAGTTTTGATTTTTTCTTCCACAGCGCCACTTTGATCGGCCTCTTGATCTTGCTTCGCACGACCGCGGACAACGGAAGGAGCTAGATCGCAAGCGGCTTCTTCGAGCGGCTGAGCGCCGGGCTTCCCTAGGCTCCGGCCGGATGGCCAAAGGGCCAGAAGGCGGCCAGCCGGGAAGACCGGCGCGGGCTTCGTTCACAGATCAAGCCCTGCAGTGACTTCATCGATTTGCTCCTGCGTAATGCCGATGTAGCGAAGCGTTTCGGCCTGGCTGGAGTGATTGAGGATTTTTTGGATCATGGCCAAGTCCGTTCCTTGTTTGTATGCGAAATAGCCGAACGTTTTGCGCAGGGAGTGGGTGCCGATGCGATCCACAATCCCAACTGCTTTGGCGGCCCGGTTCAGGATGTAGTGGGCATGCTGACGGCTGATCGCCCGGCCTCCTTTTTGGCTCCGAAACAGCGGCTCGTCGCCGCGGGCGTGCGGCCGCTCCTGCGCTAAATACAGCTCGATCAGGCGGCGAGTTTTTCTGTTCAGTGCGACAACCCGAGTCTTTTTTGTCTTCTTTTCCACGATCTCAATGCGTTCGACAACGCCTTTTTGATTCCTCACATCCCCAACTCTCAGAGCCAAAATATCGCTGATCCGCAGCCCCGTATTGATCCCGATCGTAAAAAGAAGCTCGTCTCTCAACGACGAAGCACGCAAAATCTTTTTCATCGCTTCGATTTTTTCCCTATCTTTGATGGGCTGGACGGTATGCAAAATATGACACCCCCTTGTCCATGAGGGAGATGAGTAAGATTTTTGGACAAAAAGTGGGAGAGCGGCAAAGCGGCTTCGTGTTGCTTCCTTCAACGTATTTAACGTCAGACAAAAATATGACATAACGTGCTTTTGTCAGATTTAAAAAAATCCCCTCCACTTCCGGAAGGGGCGAGACAGTCTATTTTTTAGCCACGACAGCGGCCGGCGGCCTTTTTCCCGCCCGCAGCTGTGCAAGCGAAAGGCCAAATGTATATTGAAAATGGGGATAATCTTTAAAGCTCTTCCAATCCCCGCCCCATTCAAGGCCAAGCGACTTTCCGATCTGACCGACGCGAAACCACCGACGGTCGAGGCTCCAGCTGGGGATCAGCGTACCTTTGAAAACATTGCAGACACAAACGTCAAACGCCAATCCAAAATTATGATAACTGTATCCTCCACGGGCGTTCGTAACAATCCGTCCAGGTTTTGTCCGCCCCAGCGCATACAGGCGGTTCTGCTCCTCGACGGTTCGAAACCCTTGCGTAATGATGATATAAATGCCTTCCTCATAAGCCTTTCGAATCAACGCTCTAGCTTTATCCGCCACCAACGGATGCAGCCCGGACAGCCTTTTCTCCGCCCGGAAAAGCAGCTCCACCAATTCCACTTCGAATTCCCTCCCATCATCAATTCTGCGGACCTCGGCTCAATGCGATAGTTAGATCTTGAATGGATTTGGTCAACTGATCCAGCTTCGTCTCCATCCGATACAGAAGATAGATAGAAACAAGGATCGGGAAGGAAACTTCACTGATCATCGAAAACAAATCCATTGCTTTTCCCCCTTTCAATGCTCAAAAACGGAAGGCGAGAAACCTTCCGTTCATGACAGATGCGTTATGGCAGCTGGATGTCTTGCGTTTCGCGTTCAATGATGCGGGCGCTCTTCGGGCTCACCAGCTCCCCGTTGCCGGTCATAAAAACATTTGCCGCTACGAGCTGGTTCATCACCGTTTTCACTTGCACCGGATCAACCGGCTCCTTGGGATAGCGGATCAAAATCCGCGCCGGCCCCGCTTGAGCGTTAAACGTCAGTTCCAACGTCTTCATTGTTCATTCCCCCTCTCATCATGCATTGATAATATGGCTGGTCAACGTCGTGCGCACGTACCGCAAGCTGCCGCTCGACAAGCTGGCGATGGCGGCGGCGGCATCGTAAAGCGATTGGACACTTGCGTCGCTCTTCACTCTGAAGGTTTGCGAGCGGATGATGTCCTTTCCGTCGCTGTTCTTTCCGGCGTAGAAGTCCAAAACAAGAGTGCGGCCCGACACCATTTCTGAAGCGGCCATTTTCCTACCTCCTTTCGATTTGCCAACATCATATCAACCGAGAACACCCATAGACAAAGACGATTTCAAAGCGAAAAAAGAAAAAAGCGGCCTCCAATGCCGCCGATCCTTCCGGTTTATTGCGATAAATCATTCATTTCACTACATAACCACCGTTTCACAAACTGCGCTGCCGTTTATCCATTGCCTGCGATGCGGTTCATGAATCTCCCCGTAGCACATCTCAATCCATTTTGCATTTTTGAGTTGGTCAATGCAGAACTTGCGGGAATGAAACACAGGAATCTGATGTCCGGAAAGAAGATGGATCGTGGTGCACTGGGGAGATCTTTGCCGGAACTGCTCAATCTCTCTTGACACAAACCACCCTACACGGCTTTGTCGGCCGACCGGCTCGCGAACGTTAAACGGAATGATGGTAAAGCCATACGACAATACGATGGGAACGAGCTGCTTTTTCCCCACCAACTCCCCATACCGATGGCGGTTGATCGAAATGCTTGTGCCAAAGAAGGTCAGAAGCCGCTTCAAAAACAGACTCGATTGCACGTCAAGCAGCTTAGTTTCCCCGCTCCTGAGAAAAAGTTTGACCGAATCCCCTCTGTTTTCCACGTTGACAGGGATAAACGCCTGGCCGGCATAGGCGAACCGCTTTACCTCTTTCCAGTCCAACTTTTTCCATCCCCCTCTTCCCCTTAACGCTCGGGGTGAAATTTGTCGAAAATATCACATTTTTAAGTACAATATACCCCTATTTGGCAAAAAAATCAAAATGACAAAACATTATCTTTCAGCTCGAAAACAGCGATTTTTGTTCTGAAAAACGCCGATTCGATTAATTTGTGCTTTGAAAGGCAAAATTGGCACTGGTATCTTAATTTTATGTCAGACGAAAAATGTTGAATTAGTGAAAGTCTGGAGGTATAATAAACACAAATAGTGTCGGACAAAAAATAGAGGTGATGGCGATGATGGAAGGAAGATGCTATGAGCGGCACGATTTCCAGGTTCTCGTCCTTCAGGAATTCGGCAAGCGGCGCCCTCGGTCCCCAGAGGAAACAAAGAGGCTGCAGGAAGAGTACCTCCGGCTTCTTGAAGAAATTCCCCGAATGTGGGAAGAATTCGTAGAGAAACATAAAAACATTTATGAGCGGTTCGGATACCTCGATGTTGTCGTCCATGACGATCTGCGCGTCGAACGCAAAAAGCTCCAACGTGGACGCCCAAAAGAAGAAAAGTCCAAGTCATATCGCATTACCGTGCGCTTGGACGACGAGCTTTACGAACTTCTCCAGAAATACTGTCAGACAAAAAACATGTCGGAGTCGGAGGCGGTGCGGCAACTCATATCGGAATTGAAGTGGAAGCGTTTCTAACGCTCTTATTTTTTGCAATCATTGAAGGAATCTAGAAAATAACGTAGAATAAATCATATAAACAAAAGAAGAAACAAACCTTGGAAGAAAGGAAGGTGATATAAGTGGCCATCACCATCACCATGGGCATCCAGAAAGGCGGATGCGGGAAGTCCACGACAACCGGAGTCCTCGCCTATTTGCTGAGCAGGGACGGATACAGGGTTTTGGCCGTCGACATGGACTCGCAGGGGAATTTGACAGAGCTCCTTTCGCGAAAGCCATCCAACGAATTCACGGAGAAATCCGTTCTCGAAGCGATGCAGGAGAGAGATCCGGAGCCGTACATAGTCAAGGTCAACGACAGGTTGGATCTGCTTCCGGCCAACAACTTCCTGGCCACGTTCCCCCGTTGGATTTACACAGGGGAGACGTACCTTGGAAAATATATTAGGTATAAGGGAAAGCCGACCTTGATACTGGACGATACGTTGGACAAGATCCGGCATCGTTACGATTTCATTGTTATCGACACGCCGCCTTCGTTGAGCGAGCAGACGACAAACGCCTTGTGCGCAAGCCAGTATGTCATCATGATGTTCGAGTGCTCCAATTGGTGCTACTCGGCGGTCCCGAATTTTATGGAATCCGTTGAGGGAGCGAGGGTGCATGGGCGGCACAATACCAGGCTGCTGGGCATTCTCAGAACCATGAACGACGTCCGCCGCAACGACGCGAAGGCGTTCAATGAAATGATCGAGGAAGATTATCCGAACGAGGTGTTCAAAACGATCATCACCCGCAAGGCGCCGATCGGACGCCTGTCGTTATACGGCTTTGAGGAAAACAATGAGTTGAACCAGGCGTTGGAGCAGTATGAAAACTTCTACAAGGAGATGATGGAACGTGTCCAAAGTAGATGACATCAAAAACATGAAGCGCCAGCAAAAAGTCATCACGCCTACGCAAGTGCTGACCGATCCTGTAGGGGAAGAAAACAATACAGTTTTAAACGAAGATGACAACCAACCAAGAAAGGAAGGAAAGAAAGTGGAAAGAAAGCGTGTTTCCTTCGATATTCGGACGGACCTGCACAAAGAGTTGAAGATGCAGTCGATTTTGCAGGAGAAGAATATTTATTTGCTTATTGAAGAAGCTTTAGAGAAGTATTTAAATGAGTTAAAAAATAATTAATCATTAAAAGTCCGCGCCGGTCTTCCCGGCTGACCGCCTTCTGGCCCTTTGGCCATCCGGCCGGAGCCTAGGGAAGCCCGGCGCTCGGTTCATTCGAAGAAGTTGCCTATGGGCCCATTCATCCGCAGCCGTGCGAAGCGTGACCGAAGAAGCCAATGCATTGCACCGCTGCTTGAAGCAACAAATCATTAAACGAATAAGTGATGATAAAAATAATAGAGTATACATTAAAATAATTAAAACAATAAATAAACGTTTATTTCATCTTTTCTTCCAACAAACAAAAGTTTCGTGGTTCGAACAAAGATTCCATTTCCGCGCCGGTCTTCCCGGCTGGCCGCCTTCTGGCCCTTGGCCATCCGGCCGGAGCCTAGGGAAGCCCGGCGCTCAGCCGCTCGGAGAAGCTGCTTGCGATCCAGAACCTTCCGCTGTCCACGGCCGTGCGAAGCAGAATCAAGGAGTTGCTCAAAGCACCGCCGCGATCAATAATGATGTGTATTGTTTTATTTTTTGTCTGACATTAAATATTGGTTAATTTTCGACAAAAAGCGACAGATAGGTGTAGCTGCACCGGCGCTTCCGTTTCCTTTTGGTCCGGGTCCCCGGGGCGGTGTGATGGTCGGCTGGCAGCCGGAAAGGCTCAGCCACTGCAAGCCCAAGCGCCGAAGCCCTCGCCTTCCGGCTCGGTCCAGCCTATCACACCGCCCTTCCCGGCCCAAAAGACTACGGGTCGCCAGTGTTCCAAGAAATGCAGCCAAAAGAGCATTTTTGTTAATCGATTTTACGATTTTTGAAATAAATGGAGGATTTTGAAATAAAGTGTCGAAATTCAAGACCGCCAGAGTCCTCTCCTATTCAATAGGCCTCGATTGATCCTCATGGCATTCTTATTTTCCCTTTTTCTATTTGAATGGTGTGTAAATTTTGAAGAAACGGCCGCTGTCTTTCTGCATAATGATCGTACCTCGCACCCGCGCGACTATGCGGTTGTTTCCCATGTAGGGAGGGTGTTTTGTGGAGAATTTGAAGCTGGAGAATATGGAAATTTCCCCTTTGGATCGCGCAAAGCGGCATGTATGGATTCAACACCGCGGCGCCTCAGGATGGATCACGCTGGCGAAGAAGGAGCCGGATGGGGGATGGAGGCAGTATCACTACCAGCCCAACGAATTGGCTGTAGAACTGCCTAAATGGCTTGGAGAGGACGTCTATTTTAGCCAGAATACCTTTTATAAGCCTCAACGAAGAATCGAGAATATAAGGCAGCTGAGGGCTCTGTACGTGGATGTGGATTGCCATACGATTGGCTATGAGCCGGAGTGGGTGGTCGGGAAGCTGGACATCGAGGTATTCTATGACAATATCTTGCCTGAACCTAATCTCATCATTTTCTCGGGTCGCGGAATCGTATGCGTTTGGTTGATCGAGCCGGTCCCGTACAAGGCCTTGCCGCTGTGGAAGGCGGTGGAGAACTATTTTTATGAGCAACTTAGCTATGTGGGGGCGGACAAGAAGTCGCTGGATCCGACCAGGGTGTTCCGGATCGACGGGTCGGTCAACTCCAAGAGCAAAAGGGAGGTCGTCGTCGAGTACCGGCACGGCGACAGGTATGTCCTCCGTGACTTGCAATATGAGTACTTGCCGGAATTGACAAGGGCGGAGACAGGGAAGAAAGGAAGAAAAGGGAAACTTGTCCGGCTACATAATATCCAGACGCTGCACTATGCCAGGCTACTGGATTTGATTCGTCTTGCGGAGCTTAGAAATTATGATCTGAAGGGATACAGGGAGCTGTTTTGTTTTTTATATCGATACTGGAGTTGTTGCCTCACTGATGATCCCGATGAGGCGCTGAGACAGATGATAGAGCTGAACGCTGGATTTAAGGAGCCGCTGTCTGAAAAAGAGGTGATCCGGGCGACAAAAAGCGCCGAGAAAGCGTGGATGGCTAAGAATGATGCGAAGGCGAATGAGGAG
Source organism: [Flavobacterium] thermophilum (assembly GCA_900450595.1). Lineage (GTDB taxonomy): Bacteria > Bacillota > Bacilli > Bacillales > Anoxybacillaceae > Geobacillus > Geobacillus thermophilus. The sequence goes on along the minus strand of UGGS01000004.1, from coordinate 8,378 downwards.
GCGAGGAAAAAAGGCTATCCCGGCGCCGGCTATAATCTGAAGAACTCTACGATCATTCGATGGCTGGACATCACGCCGGAGGAACAGCGACACTTGCAGACCATTATTGACGCCAATGAGAAGCGCCGGCGGAAACGGGAACGCGACAGGGCGAGGACAGGGGAGTTGCGCCGGGGACAAGGGGCGAAGACAAGGGAGGAGTACCTCGAGGAACAACGGGAGCGAACGGAGGACAAGGCATGGCAACTGCAGAAGGCAATGGAGCGACACCCTGACGCGACAAATAAGCAGCTGGCCATGATGCTTCAGATATCGGTGCGGCGTGTCCAGCAGCTTAAGAGGTTGGTCAAGAACTGACGTTCCCGTGAAATGGTTCGTCGCCCTTATATTATGGGCGTCAGCCTGCTTGCTCCCGCGACCATAAAGAAAGAATAAACCAAATTGGTTTTGTTCCAATACCTCATTAGATTGGTGGGGGGAGTCCCGAGGGTTTTAAACTTCAGATTTTCACTTCGATGAAGGGTGAAATGCAAGCGGATCGTCGCAAAAAGGATGGTAAAAGGGATTTTAAAGATTGATTTTGGACGCATAGCTGCAAGGTGAAAATGCCAGTTAGTAGTTATTATAAAGGGGATAGGTTTATTGATTAGATTTTGATTGGTGATGATATGATTATTTAGAACATAATTCTCAATGCAAATTCATCAATAAGATAAAAATTCTGCTTAGAATCAGGGGAGCGAATGAAGGTGAGGACACTGGAATGACGCGAAGGGCGGTATTGAAATAAAAGACGAGGACAAGGATCGTGTCCCTGTTCCTCGATCAATCAAAAATCTATGCAACTAAGATATACAGTTGCGACAAGGTGTCGCGAAAGCATTCCGTCGGAGGACAACGGCCACTCCTGTTGTTTTCTCACTTGTCCTTGGTGAAGACAAAAAGGAGTAGGGTGAATCATGAACAACAAGACAACCAGGTGACATAAATTTGTTTCCTGTCTTAAGTCAAGACAGTAATTGTCTGACAGAGGACAAGATGTGGAATGTGTCGCGACAGATGTCCCGATGGATTAGCGGCCGCCGGAGACGATGGACAATGAATCGCGACAGACCGAAATAATAAACGTGTCTCCCATGACAATATGGACAGTGGGTGTCCCCGGTCGGGGGATTCTGAGGACACAGCATATCATCGTGTCTTGAAAAAACGAACTTAATTTATTTTTTGTCAGACAAAAAAATTAAACACTTTCATTATCATGATCATCAAGTAAAAACGGATACTTCAGCAACATATGTTGAAATGTTCCTTTGTCTTTGAATGGGAGGAATTTACGGGACAAATTTTGATAGTAGCATCTCTGGTGGATGATTGTATTGATTATATCCAAGAACACTTTATCGCTAGGGCGGACAATTTTTGAGCATACCGGACACCTTAGTCTTCCGATAATATCGAACATTTTTTCGCCTCCTGTTTGTTTTCTATACTCCCTCTTAGCTCAATTGATGGTATAATCTTCTTGAAAAGTAAAAGGGGGAGTTTTCAATGAGGAAAATCAAGATGCTGATGGTAGCTGTAATTGTATTTATGATAGCAATACTACCGGGAATTGTAACAGACGCAGCCCCAAAAAACATGTATGTACACTTCATCAATGTTGGGCAAGGTGACAGTATTTACATTAAAGCGCCAAATGGAGAGGACATTCTCATTGATGGAGGAAATAAAGATGGCAGTGATGTCGTCGCCTATCTTAAAAAGCAGAAGGTAAAGGACATCGAAATCATGATCGCGACTCATCCAGACGCCGACCATATTGGCGGTCTTGATGAGGTTCTCAAGGCTTTCCCTGTGAAAAGTGTGTATGCTCCAAAAGTCGGTAATACAACGCAAGCATATAAAGATTTCTTGGTCGCTGTGAAAAATAAGAAACTTACCATCAAAGTTGCTAAAGCAGATGTTGTTCTGCCAATCAAAGGTGTGACTGCTAAGTTTGTTGGCCCTGTAAAATCGTACAGCACTAGCGATACAAATGACTGGAGCGCTGTCCTAAAAGTGACCTATGGCAAAAAGTCATTCCTGTTTACAGGCGACGCCGAGACTCGAGCAGAAGCGGATATGGTTAAAGCGAAAAAGGATTTGCGCGCTGATGTGTTGAAAGTAGGTCATCACGGTGCGAAAACATCGACCAGCGCGACACTTTTAAAAGCTGTAAAACCAACATATGCGGTAATTTCGGTTGGCAAGAATGCCTATGGCCATCCAACATCGGAAGTTTTAAATCGGTTGAAATCTTATAAAGTCAAGGTATTCCGTACCGACAAACAAGGAACGATTATCGCAACAACCAACGGGACAACACTTACCTTCAACGTAAAACCAATTTATTAGAGGTGGTTAAATGAAATATATCATTGATCGCTTCGAGGGTAAATGGGCAGTTTGTGAGGCGGAGGATGGCAAAATGATCGATATTGAGAAAAGCAAGCTACCCAAAAACGCCCGCGCCGGCGATGTGATTGTACAAGAGAACGGAAAGTTCCGAGTGGATAAAAAAGAAACAGAGAAGCGGTGGAAAGAGATTGAAGAGTTGATGAATGATGTGTTTGAGGAATAGTACATCATTCTTTAGCTAAAAATATAGAAGGCCGGTGAAAAAAGTACACCCTGAGGCAGGGATTTAGGGGGCTTATGTCGAAAAAGGAAGAAAAATCGTTGGAATGGAGCGTAAGCGGATCATGAAAGCCCCCAAAAACCCTTCGACTCAGCCTCGTCTGTTTCAAGTCATCGACATGGAAGAACTGGTTCCTCCACATCATATCTTGCGCCAAATCAACGAAGCGGTTGACTTTTCCGTCATTCACGATTGGGTGGCTCCCCTGTACACGGAAAAAACGGGTCGCCCGGCGGCGGATCCGGAACGGCTGCTTCGCCTAATGCTGCTCTCGTATTTGTTCGACCACTCTGAGCGGGAGTTGTATGAGATCCTCCCCATGCATGCCGGATACTTGTGGTTTTGCGGTCTCGACTTTGAATCCGTGCTCCATCCGGATCCTCATCACCCCACACTGCCGGATCGAACGACGCTCGTCAAAACACGGAAACGCTGGCGCCAACATGGAATCTTTGACCGGCTGATGACCTATGTGGTGGATCAATGCATTGCGGCGGGGTTGGTCTCGCCGGATGTCCATGCGGCGGCTGACGGCACCCAAGTGCGGGCGAATGCCTCGATCCACAGCTTGCGGGAGGTCAAGCTCGCTCCGGTGGAGACGTTGGAAGACTATCTGGCCCGCACTGCCCGGGAAGATGAACAGACCGAGGCCCGGGATCCGGATGACGACCCACCCTCTCCGTCTCCAAAATCAGGGGAACGCGTCCATGCCGAAGAACGGGGAAACTTCCGTGGAGCCACGTTTTCCAACCGGACCCATCGAAGCGTGACGGATCCGGATGCCCGGTTGTACAAGAAAGGCAAAGGGCAGGAAGCGTATCCTCGGTATCTGGTGCACGACGTCATCGATGTCCAGTCGCGCGTGATTTTATCCAGACGGGCCAGCCTCGCCACTGGAACGGCGGAACGGGAGACGAGTTTGGAGCAGCTGGCTTCGATTCAGTTTCGCCACCCGTCGATTACGATTCGGACCTTGTCTGCGGACAAAGCGTATGGCACCACCGAGTATCTGGAAGCGCTCTTCGTTCAAGGCATCACACCGCTCGTGCCGTTGCGCCGCAAGGAGATGGAGGAGATTCCAACCTGGAAGCGCCGAGCGAAGGATCCCGCTCAGGAAGCAAAGCGCCAGGCGAAAGTCCGAGACGTTCAGATTCGCAATCAAGCGAGGCTCATTCAGCAACAGGGCGGCTATCGATCCATTCAAGCCCTTCGCACGCGTTGTGAGCATGTGTTCGCCGAAGGGAAGGAATGTCACGGGCTGGACCGGGCCCGAAGCCGGGGCCTTTACGCCATGGAAGAGCAGACGCTGTTGACCGCCGTCGTGCAAAATCTGAAGCGATTGTGCCGGTTTCGAAAAAAACGAGGGGGGACCGGCTCTTTGGCGTGCGCAAAACCGGAATTGGGAGCAGGAAGTCCTGCTCGTCTTCCCATCCTTTGGCGCCAAACAGCGGGGAGAATGGCCTCCAAAATTCGACATGTGGGAAGTCTATGCCCCATTAATTCACCGGCCTTCTAGTGCAACTGGAATAAAATTTTGATTTTTACTCTTTAGAAATTTAAGTTAATAGATTATTATACAATCGATGAATAAAAACAAATGGAGGAATACCATTAGCCATGACAATCGATGAATTGGTTCCAGGGCAAATATTAAGGAATGATGAGATTGTTTCCATCTTCCAATGTGCACCTCAAGGTGGAATGAGACGTTCGAAAAGAACGAATTCCCTTGTATTGATATCAGACCACACAAAGGCTTTGTACGAAGATCGATGGGAAGGCGATGTGTTTCATTATACTGGAATGGGGAGAGTAGGAGATCAGAAATTAGACTTCCAACAAAACAAAACATTGGCAGAATCAACTACCAATGGAGTAGACCTCTATCTTTTTGAAGTATTCCGAGAAAATGAATATGTGTTCATGGGACAAGTTGAGCTAGCTGATCAACCGTACCAAGATCAACAATTAGATATAGAAAATAACCTAAGATTAGTTTGGATTTTTCCGTTAAAATTAAAGGAAAATACGCAACCAATCGAAATCCCACAAGAGTGGATTGAAAGCAAAAATCGATACAGAGAAAAGATAGCTAAAAAGCTCTCAGATGAAGAATTAAAAGCAAGGGCAAAACACACTAATAAAAAAGCTATTAAGCGTTCAACGAGTACAACTGCATATGAGCGAAACCCTTATGTCAGTGAATATGCCAAGAGATGGGCAAATGGCATTTGTCAGCTTTGTGATCAGCCAGCACCATTTAATGATAAGGATGGAAACCCCTATTTAGAGACCCATCATATTGAATGGTTGTCACGTGGCGGCGATGATACCATCGAAAATACCATCGCTCTTTGTCCAAACTGTCATAGAAAGATGCATATACTTGATCGAAAGGCTGATGTAGAAAAATTAAAAAAACGTGTTAGAGAACGTCTTTCATCTTTAGCGTAACTCACTGAAAACTTTCACCGAAAAGCGAAAAATCTATTAGGGCGTCAGCTTATGATTCGCTAGACGCCCTAAATGAAACACCGTTTTTCGCTATTTCTTCAAAATACCCATCAATGACTTTCAATTGATCCATCATTGATCGTTTCCCCTTTCCGGATAAATTCATTAGAATTTCGGCAACTCCTCGACCGCATCGGCTAAATCACTGTAGCTGTCCTTTAAATACCGCGAGGTCGTGGCGATGTGACTATGGCCGGCGAGCCGCCGCACTTTCTCGATATCGTTGTTCGTCGCCTCCAGCATCCACTTACAAAACGTATGCCGGAACATATGGGGCGTAAGCTTTTTGTTTGGAAGGCTGTAGCCTTCGATCATTCGCTGAATGCCCCATACCGAAAAATTATGTGCTAAGAAGCTTTCATGTGAACAAAAAAGAAACTGATAAGATAAGAAAGGAAATGGATGATTTAATGAACGAGTCGTTTGAGGATTAAAAACAGCAAGCCCCTTTCAAGGCGAGAAAGGGGCTGTTTTTATGTCCTTAATAGAAGACACGTGGATATAATGTATTTTCCCGCTGTCTTTTTCTTTGAATCGCAATGTTTGGTTCGGTTGATCGTAGTAATGAACACGGCCAATGACGCAGCATAATCGATAATTATGTATGTATTGAATCGAAAGATAAGAAGCAAACTCCATTGCCTCGAAAATGATCCGATTCCATTCTTCATATTGTTGCTCGTCGTGATGGGAGGGATGGATTCGCTCTTCTTTTTCACGAAGCTCCTTTAGCATTTTGCGGTGTTCTGGCATTAAAAAGGGAGAGTATTTGATAATTCCTCGATCGCGATGGTTCATGCCTGATGCCCTCCTATATAGCCATTACGGATGCGGGCGATGCTTCCTGGTGTGTAGCTGACGGCACGCAATAGCGCGTTAGGACCGAATTTGTCGCGGATCGCATCCATCGCTTTGGCAAGGGCGCGTTCCTTCGTTCTGTCTTCAAAAAGGGACAGCTGCAAACTTTCCTCATCCATCAAGTTTTCAAGGGATACATGAATGACGCGCACGCTTCGTCCGTCATAAAACTTATGGAAAATCCGCTTGCAGACGCGGTAGATATCCATTGTTAAGTTTGTGGCGATATCAAGGGTGACGGACTGATGGAATCCTCCTTCATTGTGCGAATAGCGCACGCTGAACGAAACGGTGCGCCCTACTTTCCCTATTTCACGAGCCCGTTTCGCCACTTCCTCACAAAGTTCCAACACAACTGTTAAAATTTCGTTTTCCCGCCAGTAGTCGCGCAGTAATGTAATCCCTTTGCCGATACTTTTTTGAGAGAAGGTCCTTGCATCGATAAAAGGAGGGCTTAAGTCAATGCCCCAAGCATGGTAGTAAAGCTGTTCTCCTATTACGCCAAATCGCTTTCGCAGGCGATCCAAAGAACTGTTTGCCACGTCTCCAAGCGTGTACATTCCCATATTGTTCAAATGTTTCTCCATCCGGCTGCCAATGCCCCAGATTTCCCGTAACGGAACCGGCCACAACTTTTTCGGCACTTCTTCATACGTACATTCCGCAATACCTTGTTTTTTGGCGTATACATCCAGTACGACTTTGCTGATGAAACGGTTCGGGCCGATGCCAATGCAAGATGGCAGACCGAATTGATTCCAGATCGCGCTTCGTATTTTTTGGGCTGCTTCCACGGAAGATCCATGTAGTTTTTCCGTACCGTCTAGGGTTAGCCAGCTCTCATCAACGCTGTATGTGAGAATCGCTTCAAAAGGGACAAAGGTAGAAAACAGTTGTGTGATTTGCACACTGATTTCTAAATATCGCTTCATGCGGGCGTTAAAAATATGGATATGGCGACGGCAAGGCACTTCATATAGACGGCTCCCTGTCCTGATTCCGTAATCCTGTTTCATTTTCGGAGACGCAGCTAGAACTACACTCCCACTTCGATTTTTATCAGAGACAACGACGACATAATCTTCTAGAGGATTCAGTCCATGATCGACGCATTCGCAGCTAGCGTAGAAACTCTTCATATCGATACATAAAATTTTATTTTTTGGCAGACAAGAAATATCGAGCAGCATCGACGCAAAGACCTCCTTTATAAGAACACATGTTTGGTTTACGAATATATGTTCTTATATTTTGTGAAAGAAGTCAAGTGGAAACTGGGGAAAGAAGGAGATAAGCAGGGAGAGGAATTGTTAGACAAAAATAAGAAGACCGGATTGCTCCGGTCATTCCCATTCGTAAGGATCCCAACGATGCGCTTTTGCAGAGACCGTACCTTTAAAATAGTAAGCTGATCAGTTGCATTTTAAAAAATCGTACGCTAAGGCCCTGATCTCATAAAAAAGCCTCAGAAGCGGTTGCTATGCGAACACTTTTGGGACGGTCTCTTTTTTTCTAAACCTTGCATCTATGGTATATTACGTTCTTCTCTCAAACCTAAAACTAAGTTTTTAAGTTCTTCAATGTTCTCTTGGAAATTATCGTAGCTCGGTCCATATTCTAGACACCTAACATTATATGTATCCTCCCAATGTTTAACTATATGTTTTGATATTCCCTCTTTTATAACAATGTAATGAGGAGCTGCACTACTTGACGTATTTCGTATTGATTGCAACACTAGATTAATATCTGGATCATTTAAACTATATCCAAGAAATAATACAGTGTGAGTTTGGAAAAGTGCCTTTAGTAAAGAATAAAAATCTGGATATTTTTCTTGAGCTTGATAGTATTGTTTGGATGTAAATATTATTTCATCTGTATCATCAATTGACCCGTGCGCTTTAATAATCACATTTTCCGGAGATTTTATATTTGCAATGATTGATTTTGTTTTTTGATAATCATATATTACATAATGTGATTCTTTACAAAGATTATCATAAATTTTATCAAAATTTGTTGTAATCACAATTTTGCTATCTATCTCCTTAATTGCTTTATGTACAGAAGATGGTTTAAATTTCCCTCTTGAGAATTTATCCTTTAAATATTTACTAAATGCTCCTGAATCACATAAATCATAAATTGCTTGTAATGCTAGCAGGTAATTTTCTTGATCTATCATTTTATTAATAAACTCCAAATCTTCTGGTCTTGCATTATTAATCAAATTTTTTATGTTCTTCAGAAACTCTCCCCATGTTTCTGGAGATTTCCCTTCGTCATTTACAGCTGTAGCAGACACTCCTGAGCCTAAAAACAA
>UGGS01000003.1 GCA_900450595.1 [Flavobacterium] thermophilum | reverse complement strand
ACGTAACCCCCTCGACGATATGATTATAATTCTATCAATCAATATATATTGATTTTTTATTTATTTCAATATTTTGAATTATATTTATTTTCTTAAATATTCCTTAAATAAAAAAATATCGGCTCTTCACCACAAAGTGTACTTGACAAAGAAAGACGATTATGATAGAGAAAATCAAAACAGCATTTTTCCTTTTTATACCACACGTCTCTTTGAGCAACATTGCTATCATGTTTGTCTTTAAAAGTCAAGTACATCTTTTGGTGATGAACCCAGGAAACGTTAATGACTCAATTGCTTTTTTATGAACGGTTATCATACAATTGTCTCATACACTTTTGAGTTGGATAGGCAAAGGAGTTAATTCCATGATAGCAACTTTGTTTTCTATGGTCTGATCTGAGAGGGGGGTAAGGCTTGGATTCAGGATATTTCCAAAAAGATTATCATTTTGGGAAGGGGTGTTCATGTGAATACCAATTTGTCTTTCAATCAGTCTTCTCCTGAAATAAAACCAAGGACGAAAGCCTATATACCCGTTAAATACAAATTTATAATAGGCCATATCGTTGCATTTTTGTGGCTGTGCTTTAGCGTTTATGTCTCCGTACCATGGGTTTTTGATTTGGCTCATTTGGTAAGTTTTCCGCTCTCTGTAGTGATTATAGCAGGTTTAGCCTATATCCCCGGATATTTGACCGCTTTTTTGGTTGTTAGTTTATTGCTTGATCGCCAGCCTCCGTTGAAAACTGAATATCCAGACAAAGCGGTAACGATATTGATCGCAGCCAGAAATGAAGCTGATAAAATTGAGAACACATTAAAGTATATTGCTAAGCAAGATTACAATGGGGAAATACGTGTGTTATTGGTTGATAATGGCTCAACAGATCAAACAGTAGAGAAAGCGCGCCGTGCGGCAATGAGATTGGGACTGGATGTTACCATTTTGAAAGAGGAGAAACCGGGAAAATTCCACGCGTTAAATAAAGGCCTCCAGCATGTTAGCACCGATTTGATGATAACATTAGATGCCGATACATTGCTTCATCGATCAGCAGTAAGATATTTGATTGCTAGGATAGAGTCGGCTCCAGTGAATGTTTGTGCTGTAGCTGGTGCTGTTTTAGTGAGAAACAGTCGGGAGAACCTTCTTGCTAGAATTCAAGAATGGGATTATTTTCTTGCTATTGCTTCGATTAAGCGAATGCAAGGATTATACCAAGGAACTTTGGTGGCCCAAGGGGCATATAGCTTATATAAGACGGAGGCAATTAGAGAAGTTGGCGGTTGGCCTGATGCCATTGGGGAGGATATTGTCCTTTCTTGGCGTTTGCTAGAAAAAGGATGGAGAATTTACTTTGAACCTCATGCGGTGGCGTTTACGGATGTTCCGGTTTCTTGGGTACATTTTTGCAGACAACGATCTCGGTGGGCAAGGGGAATGATCGAGGCGTTGAAGGCTGTAAAACCGTGGCAGCAACCACAATTGTTTGTGAAATACCTCACGATGGTGAATTTGTTACTCCCTTATTTAGACACCATCTATACTTTATGTTGGTTACCGGGATTAATTTTGGCCTTCTTCGGTTATTATTACATTGTTGGCCCGATGACGTTGTTGGTTGTACCGCTGACGTTGATCGCGTATTGGGTTCTATACCAATATCAAAGATCGGTGTTCCGAAAATTGGATCTCAAGATCAGAAGAAATAGAATTGGTTTTGTCGTCTTTGTCTTGTTTTACCAAATGATCATGTCCCCAGTCTCATTTTGGGGATATATACAAGAGTTAGCTCGGTTAAGGAGAGTTTGGGAATAGGGAGGAGGGGACAGTGCGATGAGGTGGGTGTCAGCCTTAGAAAAACGCAATTTTTTAACATCGTTTTTGCACAATCATCGCTTAAAGCATCCGGATGCCCGATTTGTGCTCAAGTATTTGCTTCAGCACCCCCATTTGCTTGAGAACGTCCATTTTACAGAAACCGAGCAAAAGCAAGCGCGGTGGCTCATCATCTCAACCGCGATGGCGGAAGAAGAGGGGCTTGTGTTTTATCGGCGCGGTCAAAAAAGCACGAGTTTGGCCGCCATTATGGGCGATTTGGCGCTGCATCCGAACGAGCCGCTTTATTTGACGCTTCATTTTCCAGGAAAGGCAAGGAATTTTTCGTACCTTCGGCTCATTGATCACCAAGCGTTTGAAAACGTCCGGCGGCATGAGCGCCATGAGAAAATGGCGAAGGCGGCCGAGCAAGTGCTCGATGAAGCGTTGAAACGCCATGAAGTGTCGATTTTGAAGATGCAAATCGATCAAGCGCTTGATCGCAAAGATATGGAGCTGTTTCACAAGCTGACGGAGCAGTTGAAAAAATATGAAGGACAAAGCTTACAAAACACGGTCAGCTTTGCCCTGACGGTGAGAAAGGGATATCAGTCGCTGCGTTGGCTATTGTCCATATCGTGGAAGCTCCGTTGTTGCTTTTTCTGATCCCCCTCATTGAACGATCGGTGCGACGGCACTTGCTGCGTCATAATCGCTTGGGTCGAGTTCCGTCGGCAGGCCGATGACGAGTTTCGCCAACTCCTTTCCTAAATACGGGCCGACGGTGAGACCTGAGGAGCCGAGCCCATTGGCGATATACACCCCAGAAAAGCCCGGAAGCGGTCCGAAGATCGGGAGAAACCCAGGCGTGCGCGGGCGGAATCCGACTCGCGTCTCGATATATGTCCAGGTGGAGAGCCCCGGCGCGACGGCAAGCGCTTTTTCCAACAATTCGTGCATTCCCCCGGCGGTGGGGCGAATGTCCATGCCCGCTTCATCTTCGTGTGTGGTTCCGATCACAATTCTGCTTCCCGGGAAGGCGAGCATATACTGATTGTTCGGCGGCATGACGACTGGCCAATGGGATGTGTCGTATTCTGGATGTTCCAAGTGAATGAGCTGCCCTTTTTGTGGGGTGACGAGCAGTTTGATCCCGAGCGGCTCCAGCAACTCGCCAGCCCAGGCGCCGGCTGTGACGATGACCGCTTCGGCCGTGTATTTCGCTCCATTGACTTCCACGCCGATGATGCGGGAGCCTTCAAACAGGAGTCGGGCGTTTCCGCGGATGTAGGCGGCGCCGCGCTTTTGGGAAGCGTTCATGAGGGCGTCTCGCACCGCCCGACCGTTCACTCGGGCGGCGCCGCTCACATAAAGGGCATGATGCTTGCCGACAAGCGGCGGAAACAGCTCCTTCGCCTCTTGGGGATGAAGCCGCACGATCTCTCCCATTTCCGGCGCGTCTTCGCGCCGTTTGAGAGCGCGCTCCTCCATTTGTTCCAGTTTCTGTTCATCTGTGTGCAGCCATAGAGCCCCGACGCGTGCGTAACCGGTCTCCGTTTCCCCGTATGATTCCAGCTCTTCAATGAGGGAAGGATAAAATTTCGCCCCGCCTTTCGCTAACCGATACCATTTTTGGTTGCGGCGCTGCGAGAGCCAAGGGCACACGATCCCCGCCGCCGCATCGGTCGCTTGGCCTTTGTCGCCGCGGTCGATGATCATCACGTTTGCGCCTTCCTTGGCCAAATGGTAAGCGGTCGAGGCCCCTAAAATGCCGGCTCCGACGATGATGTACTTCATTCATGAACACCTTTTCCTTTTTTCTACTAGCATACCATAGACGGCGCCAATCGGGAACCGGTGTGGGCCGGCCCGAAAGCCGACAGGCGTCAAAAAGGCGCCCGCGTCAAACGGTGTTCGGCATATTTTTTCCGTAAAAGATCTCATCCATTTCCCTTCTCAGCTTGGCGGTTGTTTCATTCGCTTCTTGTTCGCTCAAATCCTCTTTTGCATAGCCAAACAAGTAGTTGTCCAAGTCAAACTGTTTCAACTTGCATTTTGTGTGAAAAATATTCTCTTGGTAAATGTTTACGTCGAGCATATCGTACTTTTCGCGAATGTGCTCCGGGATATAATCTTGAATCGACGTAATGTCATGGTCGATAAACAGCTTGTATCCGTGAATGTCGCGCGTAAATCCGCGCACGCGGTAGTCGATGATCATAATGTCGGCGTCAAATGAATGAATCAAATAGTCGAGCGCTTTGAGCGGCGAAATTTCCCCGCATGTGACGACATCAATATCGGCGCGGAACGTGCTGATTCCGTCATTCGGGTGATATTCTGGGTATGTATGGACGGTGATATGGCTTTTGTCAAGGGAAAGCACCACCGCCTCCGGCAAAGGGCCGTCATCTTCGGGCACCTCGACGACCGGCCACTCGGAAACGAGCATCGTCACGCTCGCGCCCTGCGGAACGTAATCTTGTTTGGCGATGTTTAACACATGGGCGCCGATCATGTCGGCGACACGTTTTAAAATATTCGTCAGCCGTTCGGCATTATACACGTCGTCAATGTATTCGATATACGCCTCCCGCTCCTTCGCCGTTTTCGTATAGCAAATATCGTACATATTGAAGCTGAGCGATTTCGTCAAGTTGTTGAACCCGTGCAGCTTGACGCGCGGTGTTTCGTTCATCGACGGGACCCATCCTTTCGTTTTTTCTTAATTTGTCCCGTTGCTGGCGAAGATAGTAATTTTTCAGGCTCTTCACCACAACATGTATTTGACAAGCAATACGGTTTCCTGCACAAAGATGTGCAAAAATCACTGATTTGTTGATTTTCCCTCACAAGCGTAAATAGGGTATGTTCAGAAAAAATCAAGTACAACTTTTGGTGAAGAGCCAAAATATCTTCATTTTGAAAATCAAAAATGTTGTAACTTACAACAATAGATGTTATAATAATTGTAGTAAGTTACAACAATATAGAGAGGGAGTCAGTATGAAAACTTGCCCGTACTGTGGAAGTGGGGTACAAAATCACCAACATCGTTATTATTGCGGCTTTTGCAAAATGAAGCTTGATCGAAACGAAGTTCAGGAGAACGGGAAAAGAAAAAATCTCCTTCCTCAACAGCACCCGACGATCGAAGACGCTAAAAAACCCACTCCTGAACTGATGAAACTCTCCACTGTCGAATTGCTTTACCTTCTTAAATTAGCTCGAAAAGAACGATCAGATACGTATAACAACCGGTACATTTTCATTCAGGCGATGAAGCAAGGAGCGAAGGAATTTTCCGATGCAGAACAATACACGTATAAGGAGTATGAGTACTGGACGAGAAAATGCTTTGTCATCGAAAACCTCATTCGTGAACGAATCGGATTCATCCCTAAGAAAATCAATAAAGAGTTTATTCAAAATATGATACAACGGATGCAGCAACCCGTGAAAGACATGAACATCCAGCCTCCCAAAAAAGAAGTGGAGAGGGTGAAGTAACCGCCCTCTCCACTTTTTTTAGATGTTGTTGATCGCTGCTTCCAGTTGCTTAATCTGTTCATTCAGTTTTTTCACTTGTTCATCACGTTTTTTCGCGTCTTTTTCATTTTTTTGCACCTGTTGCACCTGCATTTTCAAATCCTCGACTTGTTTTTTCTTCATCTCGAAATCCTGGACTTTCTGGCTCAATTCAGGAGATTCCGCAGCCAATTTTTTAGCTTCATCCATTCTCCCCAAATGAAGATATGCGCTTAATAATTGGTTTTCCCGTCTGTCGGTCATTTTCACTTTGTCTTTTAATCGGACTACATCTTCCCATTTCTTATCTAGGTAAGCAACCTCATAATTAACAACTGGATTATCAACTTTACTTTGCAGCGTTCGTAGATCGTCGTACTTTTGATTACTAACTAAGTCGTTCACGACTTTTTCTGCATATTCCGGCTTCAGCTTAATGGCTTTTTCGGGCTGTCCTGTCTCTTCATATAGACTCAACATCACTTTTTGGTCTTTCTTGCTCAGATTATCAAATCCCAATCGCTCCAATTGATCTAACGCTTTTTGTTTGTCTCCCGTAATTGCCTGCCGGTAAATACCGATGAGCTTGTTAGATGGAATGACTTCTGTCTGTTCTTGTTTAGCTTTTACTTCTTCAGGCTTGGAAAAATCAAATGCCCCTGTTGAGTTTCCAATGAGAATGACCAAAGCGAGTGCCGAAGCAGAAAGATACACGTATTTATTATCCCAAATCGACTTTTTCTTTTCATATGGTGCCGAAAGATTCGATTTTTTCTTGGAGAAACGCCAGATTGGCTGTTCAACAGTAGCAGCCGTTTCTTTTTTCGTGTTCCATTTTTTCTTAAAGGCCTCAAAGACGCTTGGTTTCGGCTGTTCTTTTTTCTCCTGTTCTAACTGACGTTCAATTTCCAAGATCGTATCTTCTACAACTCGACCGATTTCACTAACGGATTTTCCGTGTAAAATGTTTTCCGCAAAACGGATGACGATCTCCCGTTGATCGATGAAATCAATCCGTCTTGGTTTCCCCAACACACGATGAAGCGTCGTCAAAGCCAGGATAATCGTTTCTTTTAGTCCGTCCACTACATCTTGCGATACATGAATCGGATGTTTATCGAATCCAAAGATGAACGTTTTAATTTTTCCGTCCGTCAAGTCCATGAGAAGGCTATTTTTATCCCACAAAACTGGTGTCTGTTCAATATTTTTTGCCAGTTCGACTAACGAACGAAGATAGTATAACTGTTCCTCAAACGGGAACTGCCGAATATAATGAAAAGCTTTCATTTCCTCCAACTGGAACGTGAAACAGAAGCGATTTCGTACTACTTCGAGGTTGCTCGCAAAGAGATAGTAAGGGGAATCCATTAATTCTTTTCCTTTTTTTCTGTAAGATTCCTCTAATTCTCCTAAATCACTGGCTTCCGTATAGGCGATAGGGATAAAATACCGAAGCTCATTATTTTGTATCTCAACTTCACCATATTTGTTCAGAGGAAATTGCATAAGTATCACCTCTTCTTTATTGGATGTTCAGCTCTTCTTTGACTTCTTGCTGGATTTCTTTCCGATTGTATTCATCGTAATAAGCGTCTTCATCTTTTTTCTCCAAGTCCATTCCGATCAACATTGGCGCATCCAAAATTAAAATTTCTCCATCCGTCGTTTTAACGAAACGAACAAACGACTCTAACTCCACATCTTCTGAGGACGTATCAGACTTAACGATATATTTAATTGGCAATCTCAATTCATGAACATCAATGTACTTATAATAAATTTCTTTAAATTCATCGCCTAATTGAAAGCGATCTTTCCGAAGAATTAATCTACTGTCTTCTTTAGCATTATCATCAAATTCAGTGAGATTTGCGAACGAAGTTTCAGGATGAATCAACTTTTGTTCATCTGCCTTTTGGCTTAACTCCGCACGAACTCTCGCATTGTCTTCATCACTAAAAATGGAGCGACCGTGAAATTCAGTGAGAAGAACGATAAATTTTTCAGCTTTTTCCTTTGCGATCTGACGATCTTTTCGCGTAAAGACGCTTTTTGCTTTTTCGTTTTCACCATTTTCTTTGGTCTTCGTTCCATTCTCTACTTGTGTGCTTTTGACTTCAGGTTGATCATTTTGACATCCAGCCAAGAACATCAACGACACAGCTGCACTGGCCAACAATATTTTTTTCACGTTTCATTAACCTCCTTATCGTCTTATTGCCACTCTGGCAATGGTTTTAGCCCCGGACATAACCGAACGGGCTGAACCGGTGCTCAATCCCCATTGACCTAAGAGGGATGGCAGTGTCACAGCAAGAATAAAAAAGGCTGTTCCGATAAATAGATTGGTCGTATCGCCGAAATACTGAGGTCTCTCAAAAAAGCGTTGCAGTCCAATGGCCGTAGCGATCAATTGTAACGCCAGCGTGAGAAACGCGCTGATGAATTGTTTGAGCCAGAAATCAAAGAAGTTAAAAGTATCATTGACTTTCGTAACAATAGCGATCGGGCCGATAATATACAAGATCGCAACGAGAGCGATGCGATAGAAAAACTGAAGTGTTAGAACCACTAGAATGATTCCAATGACTAATACTGTAATGAAAGCAAATACCCCCGGAGAAAGTAATATATTGGTGATCATGTTTTCGACTATTTTTTCTGTTTGTATCGTGTCAATGATCGCAGTCATGAGTTTTTCTTGGAAGTTTAGAATCCAGTGGATAATTGATTCGTACAAGAACAGGAACACACAGATCACGAAGATGCTTACGAGCTTTTCGTTCATGACAATCGGGCCGTCATCCGCATCCGCCATGCGAAGGCTCATGATTTTTGTCATGTTAAATACAATGAAGATCGCCAATACCGTTTTTGATAATGCGAACAGTCCATCTTGGTATCTTTCATACAACGGATTCTGAATGATGTCTGTAGGGGAAATAATCGTCTTTTTCATGATTTCCTTAATGAATTCCATCGCTGAAACTCCCGTTTCAAAGATGAATTTATAGATATGGCAAGTAACCTGAAATTTTCCACACTCAATCGTTTGACTGTCGTCATCGTAGTTTTTTAGAATTTCAATATAAGTATTCGAAGATCTATTCTCATCATCTAAATTTCCCGGCTCTTCAAAGAACGTTTTATTTTTTTCGTAAAAATCCCCTTTTTCCGCCAAACTTGCCGTTGGAAAGATCACCAAGGACAACAGAAGCGCAACGACCAAGACTCGAACAAATTTAGCCAAAGATTCTCCCCCCGATCTCTAGCAAAAGCAAAATGAAGATAAATAAGATAACCGTCCACCCTACCGTCAATCGATATTGATACTCCCGAATTTCTTCCTCCGTCATTTCTGTGCGATACGTAAGGAAAAACTCTCTTTTCTTTCGTTCCACCGGCTTTTCATACAGCTTAAGTACAAAAGAGAAAAAACGATCGTAGACATCGAGTATTTTTTGCGTAATCTCGTATATCTGTCTACGCCGTTCCGGCGTTAGTTTCACTTTCCTCTCCCCCTTTTCTTTAATTTGTTTGACCGGCTTTCCGCAGCGCTTCTTCAGCTTGTTTCCGCAACATTTCATCCCGGCTGTCTTCAAGCAAAGCCATATCTATATAATCGACTTTCCACTCCCCAGCGTCTTTCACCCAATGAGAGTTGACCGTTAATGTATGAATGTAGTCATCCCCGTATTGATTAGGGTCATCTGTTTCATAGCGAATCTGTACAATGGCATACGATTCCGCCTCATCATCTTTATTTTTCTGCTTTTTTGTGAACAGCTGATGAATTTTAAATTCGTTTATTTTCGCCATGTTTTTTTCTGTTGGTTCTCCATACTCTTTCAGGCCAGCTTCATATCGCGCCAGTTGTTCTCCGGTCAGATACTTTTTATGTTTCCCATAAACCAACGCTTCGATAAAATCCTCTGATCGTTGATTCAGCTTTTCGATATCTTGATACTTCTCAATCTTTTCCTTTGCTTCCTGAAGGTCCGTATACAAGAGGAAGCTAAAGCTTCCTGCAATCAATAGAAGAACGATTAACACAAGGTTAGTAACGGTGATTCTCATTCATCTTCCTCCTTCTTTGCTGGCTGGAAGTACGTCATTGGGTCTACTCTTTTACCATAGATGCCGTCTAGCTGAACCTCAAAATGCAAGTGGTATCCCGTTGAGGAACCGGTTGTTCCGCAAGTACCGATCTTCTGTCCTTTCTGCACCGTGTCTCCTACGTCTACATCCACATGTTCCATGTGGCCGTACAAGGTGAATTTATCGCCGTGGCTGATAATGACATGGTGTCCGTATCCGCCACCATATCCGGACTTCACGGACACTACAATTTGCCCCCCGTCAGCTGCATAAATTGCATCACCTCGCGAACAAGCGAAGTCTGTTCCCTTGTGGAATTCCGTTCCGCCTCCGAACGGATCACTCCGATATCCAAAATTGGACGTGATGCTCATCGAACCGGTAGGCAGCGCGAATTCTCCTGTCCCCATGACTTCGCAGTTCATCGAGAGGCCGCCTAGTTCATTTGCGATATTGGTGACTACTGGCACCCAATTCGCGTTTAAGTTCGAGGGGTCATTATTCGCTCCAATTGGAGCGTACTTTGCCCCAATCTGTTGAATCGTTACTAATCCTTGAGATATATACACTCGATAGAGGTTTCCTGCCATAAAATCGATGCCGTCTTCCAGGCTATCAAATACTTTTAACTTTCCCGTGCTTGGGTCCATAATACCACCAGGATTGTTTTTGTTTTTCACGGCAGGGGATGTTCCGTATCCTGTTTCATGCAACGCAATGGCGATGAGTAGCACGGGATCAATACCGTATTTTTCAGCTGCACTCATGAACACATCTTTTTTTCCAGCAAAAACTCCGGCGTTAGATAGCACTTCTTCAATTCTTGCTTCATCCACTTTTCCCTTCGTACACATTGCTACTCCGCCTGAGATATTGGAGAAGCTCTCTTCTTCCCCGAAAATAGCGTTACTGATGGCACTAATGAGTACGATGATAAACAGAACCCCTGCCCCGATCCAAATCAACGGACTTGCTTTCCAAAGAAGTAGAGAGCGTATGACATCTTTCATACGATCAACTCACTTAAACTCTTTCGTTCAAACCATAGTTGTTTTTCAATATCGGTCAGCTGCACTTCCAATTTGATTTTTTTTGAGCCGACAAAATAGATGCCCTTACCTGCTTGCTCGTCTTTTCGCCCTTCAACGACTGTTAGTGTCGTTCGTTCCTCTTCAGAAAATTGATGCCCAAGATCTTTTTCCAGGAAGTTGATTTCTACTTCTTGCATCGGCAAATACAAACGTTGAATAGCTTGTGAAATGACAGCTTCCCCATAGTTTCGTTTATCATCTTTTGCAGAAAGGAAGTCTTTGATCGACTGGGTAGCCGGTGTCACTCCGCAGTTAAACGATCGTAAGACTTTCATCATGAAATACACATATTCCATCGCCAGAGGCACTTTTGGGTCAGCGATGATATGCGCCTCGTCAATATACACTTGCGTTGGTCGACGGTCTCCGTTTAAAATGTCATAATTGATGTGAGACAATAAATTGAAGTATACTACTCGTTGTGCTTTTTCCCGGTTTTGGAGGTCAAAAATATCATAAGCAACAAGTGGATTCGACACATCCACATTGGTATGCCCATTAAACACTTTGGCAAACATTCCTTTCGCATAAGCGTGCAACGTGGTATGGAAGTCCCTTACGTGCTCATACTCTTCAGGGTTTGTTTCCTTGATTTCTTCAAGAAAATGATAGAAGTCTTCCATAATCGGAAAGTCTGTTACTGCTAATGCGTTTACGTCTGTTTCTTCCGTGATGCCAAACTTGGCGTACAGCTCAATTAATAACTTCGACAAGACATCTTCCTGCAAATCTGTCATCTGCGGATACATGAGGCGGAACATCGTCAACAAGGTACTGATTTTAGCGATCAGTGGATTTCCTTCTTCTGTTCCATGTTGATTCTTTGGAATGTCAAACGGATTGATGATGTTCCCGCCTTTTAAGCTGATTTTCACCCACTCACCGCCAAGTGTACGAAATACCTCCCCGAATTCTCCTTTCGGGTCGATCACAATGATTCTGCGTCCTAACATGTACTTCCGCATCATATCTTGAAAAATATAGGTGGATTTTCCAGAACCGGAAATCCCAATGACAAATTCATGGCGGTTTAACAACAAATCGTCGTCCACGATTACCACATTTCCGGTTGTCATGTTTCTTCCCTTGATGATACCTTTCTCGTCGAAAATCTCATTTTCATGAAACGGAAAGAAATAAGAAACGGCTTCCGCGTTCATCGGGCGATATGTCAAGTCATATACTTTGTTTTTGTCGATTGGCAAGAAGCTATCAAAAGCGTCTTTCATTCTTGTAGTCGGCGTGAGTGTTTTTGCAAATGGCCCGACGATGGCCTTCACTTGTTGAGTCAGCGCATCCAGCTCTTTCAAGTCGTTTGCAACAATGTGAATCAGCATTTGAAACATGAACATTTTTTCGTTCTTGAAACTTAGCTGATGGAGCAACATTCTGGCACTATCGATCTGCGCTTGTGCTTCGGCTTTTCCTGCATCATTGACGTATTTGGAATATAGTTTTTGACTGTTTTGCTTAATGCTCTCCGATAGATGTCTCCGCACTTCTGAAGAATCGTACTCTGTGATATACTGAATGACGCTAATGTTATCACTCAGATCATTTAGACGTTGAACATATTCCTGCACAATAATGGATGAATACTCTACAACAACAAGTGTTCGGGTATAGTTCGTACCCGAACGGACATAACTCTCTTTTTCTTCGATACTGTCAGGAGAAAGCAAATTCAAAATATGTTCATTAGCGTTGTAATACGATTCCTCCAAACTCTCTTCTTTCTTTTTTCGAAAAAAAGGAAGTGTAAGTCTCATTGTCCTTCCCCCTGGCTTAAATGATTTTCTCCGTTACTTCTTTCTCCCATTTCTTTTTCATCTCTCTATATGTCTCTTCTCCCAGTGTGATCGGGAATGTACTTGTTTTGATTTCCGCATTGACTTGTGCATTTTCGTAGTCAACGCAGGTGTAGATGAGATGGAATAACTCTTCGTTGTTTAGGATTTCTGCTTTCAGCTGAAAGCGACCGCCGAGCATATTCTCGATTTGAGAAACAAGGATTTTTGCCTGTCGATCAAGTTCCTCCAAGACACTGTCTCTGTTCTGCACCGTGAATGGTTTGGAAATAATGACATATCGGTTTCGAGATACCATGTTTTTAGACTTTTGAATATCATCGATAAAATCAAGATATCCTTTCGCCAACAATTTTTTCGCTATATCTTGTTCTCGGAATGTCTGCTCTTGGATGAACAGGAAGTAGTTTTTCAAATTGACTGGTTGCGCGATCTGACTGATTTGGATCGTTAGATTTTTTGGAAGGTCGTTGAGGAACGTTTCGTAGGCTTGAAAAATCATGCGTTTCTCTTTGTTATTTAGCAACGAAAGATTAATGCTCGACACTTTGATCACTTTGACTAATCGTTTGTCCGTTGTTTCGTAGCAGTCGGAATAAATGTTAGAAATGCCAAGCTGTTCACGAACATCTTTTTCCTTTTTCTTTCCCATCAGATCACCCTTTGTATATACGAACAATTTTTGACGGTTGTTGTACTTGATGCGCCAAACAATCCGGTGTTCGAAAAACGAAATGTTCTTCCGATCGGGATGTTGAATCGTCAGCAACAGTAAGAACGTTGCCCAGGGCGCAAAGCAGACAATCACGTTTTGCGAATTAATGCCGATTCCCGTTCGATGGATGATATACAGAGCCACAATGCCAGCAATCAATAAAGGAAGGGAGATCAGCACGTCTCGATAACGAATGAAAGAGAGTAAATACTTTCGTGTATCAACGTTTAAAGGTAGCTCTATCTTCCCCTCTTCCCGCAACTGTTCCCTTCGTTCAGCGATCGACTGTGTTTCATATGCCAAATTCATTCACCCCTCCGATTAGAGGTTGCTTTGGAAGTAGTACACGATCGGGCGAGCAAGCAAGAACACAATCAACCCAGAGATGCACAAAAACAACCCCCGTTTGAACTTTGCTTGGTTTTCTTCTCCACCAAATGCCGCCAATAGACCACAAATAAGAATCCCAATGGCGAACAAAGTGATAAATGTAGACGTAATGTCTCCGAACAAAGAATTCAATAGCCCTCGAAGTTGGTCAAACACAATTATTCCTCCCCTTTCCAAATATGGGTTATTTTTTTCTTTTTTGATTATATTAAAATTATATCATAATCGAAGAAAAATGTAAATAAAAAATAGCGAATTTTTTCGCTATTTTTTAAAATTACAAATTGAAATCCTCACAGATTTGCAAGGCAACCAAATGTAAATAAAATTGCCTAGTTACGTTGATGTCACTACTTTTTTTATCTAGCATTTTTTTGGCGAGCGCATTCATGTTTAGATGCAGATATTCTCGTTTCTTTATTTGGAACGGGCGTATCTGCACATTCTTAGCCAAGAGATAATACGAAAACAAGAAACTCATTGCAATAGAGTTCGACTTACAGAAATCAGTTATTTTTTTTTTAGCTCCTCGTCCATATTGGTGTTGATATAGTCACGACTTACATCGTTGTCTTTGGCTTCTATATCTCCGGCTAAGGAAAAATTTTTTTCGTTCTTTTTAAAATAATCAGAAACCAGCAGCCCAAAAAAAGTTCTTTTTGATAAACCAAAACGATCGATTTGTTCAATCTTTTGCGCCATTTCCTCCGTCAAAAAAATCGTTGTCTGCGAATCGAGATTGATCTTTTCTCTCAACGCTTCCAGTTGCTCGAAACTATATCCTTTTTGCAGAATTTCTGCCAAGGCAAACGCGATAACGTTCCTCTTGCTTGTTCCCATTTGTTCAGCAATCTTCCCGATTAACTCATTGATTTCACGATTGATGGAGATCGTCAATCTCATACCAATATACCCAACCCTTCACCTTGATTTTTGATTAACTTTAAACCTAAAGTTAATCTAATTATACCAGTTTTAAAAACAATATACAATATTTACCTGTCCAAGTGATTTGGAGATCGCTGCGTCAACCTAGTGGAAATGGAGCGCTATGCTCGAAGACACGGGGACAGACATTGTCGCGCTAAAGACGAGAGAATGACGCTTGAAAGCGCGGCGAACAAAGTCGTTAGTGGTGTCCAGAAAACGGAGGACATCGCCCGGGAGTCAGATGTACCTCGCGCTATGACACACTACGGCGACAAGCTAGACCCTTTGTTATAAAGGATTCCATATGGATTGTATCGAATGTATATCGTATGAGGAGGCGAAGACGAATGCGAATGAAGGAATATTCCACAAAAGATATAGCGAATATCGTTGGTATAGCGACTCCAACCGTTCGCAAATATGCTCAAGCGCTCGAAAAGGCAGGTTATACATTCATAAAGAACGATCAAGGATTTCGTATCTTTACCGATAAGGATATTCAAATATTTGAACGTATGAAAGAAATGTCCAATGATACAGGGATGCCAGTAGATCGAATCGCATCAATGCTTGTCAGTGAACAAAAAAATGACGCATCTGACCCGATTCGTATCGAATCGGAAGTCGCTACACCACTAGAAAATGAGTTGAAAATGATAGACGAAAGCGATATAGGTCGCATTGATCGTCAATATGAAGCGTTGCTGAAAGAAATCCAGGAACTCAAACAAATAGTGATAGCGCAACAGAAATATATAGATGAACGATTGAATAAACGAGATGAGCTGCTTCTGCAATCGATTCGAGCACTACAGGAACAAAAAAGAGCGATGATTGAAGGAACGCAAAAACAAGAGAAGGTCACATTGGAAATAGCAGCGACCACGGAGGACAAGACAACAGAGGACAAGAGGACAAAAAAACGGGGATGGCTGTCGAGAATTTTTGGAAAATAGACCTTGTCGCAAGGATTTCGTATCTTTTCTGATAAGGAAATTCAAATATTTGAACGTATAAAAGAAATGTCCAATGATACAGGAGGGATGCCAGTAGATCGGACCGCATCAATGCTTGTCAATGAACAAAAAAATGACGCATCTGACCCGATTCGTATCGAATCGGAAGTCGCTACACCACTAGAAAATGAGTTGAAAATGATAGACGAAAGCGATATAGGTCGCATTGATCGTCAATATGAAGCGTTACTGAAAGAAACGCAAAAACAAGAGAAGGTCACGTTGGAGACAGCAGCGACAACGGAGGACAAAAGGACAAAAAAACGGGGATGGTTGTCACGAATTTTTGGAAAATAGACCTTGTCGCGACTCGAAGATTAGTAGTACAATAGAGACAACATAACAGAACGGGACAAAATAGAAGAGCTTCCGAAGCGTGTGTAAGTGGTGCTGCCAACACCCTTACACCGTTCGCCGTACTCGCCCTACGGCAAACACCTGCTCGAAAGCTCTTGTGTTAGCATATTTATGCCTTGTCTCCATTTTAATGCATAAATATGTTGAATGCAAGAGCGAAACGCCTGGAAATTTCCGTTTTTCTTCCGATAAGAGCGTGTTTGCCTACGTATATGTACGGCAACGCGCTCTTTTGTTTGTCCCGAAATTGGAGAAACGGGAGGAAAACGGAAATGTACATAATCACTAGCGAACAATTCACGCAACTGAAAGAAATCGAGAGAGTCACAGATTTCGTTTATAAACGCCGTAAGATTAAAAATGAGCTAATGGAGCGTATCGCCGACGCATTAGGCCGCAAGTTCCGCAAAGCGCAAAAAACAACGCGCGTCATCGACGAAATTGTTTGGCTCGCAACAGACCGCGGTTTTTCGTTCCCAGGGCGCGAAACGCTTGCCAAAAAGTTAGGCGTGTCCTTGCCGACTGTTGATCGTGCTACTCGCATGCTCAAAGACTCGGGCGAGGTCGTTGTTTGCTATCGTGAGAATCCGAATAGTAACGGACCTAAAACGCCTGTATTCATTTTCCGGAGCCATGCAAATTTCGAGCGTATTGCAGCCGTTTTAAACTTACGTGACAACGAAGCTGATAAAGTAGAAAACGCCGAAAAGCCTACGGAATCAAGCGATTTAGCGCGTAAAACGGACGCTACCATTAGTTCACCGGTTGAAAAACATGACGATATTAATAAATTAATAGACAATACACATCCGTTGGATAAAATTGTAAAATACGTCGCTATTAAAGTGAACGAAGTGCAGAAGCGTCATCCTTACGGCATTCGATATCTATCCGCATACATAAACAAAACACTCGACGACCTAATGCAACGTGCAAAAGCGAAGGTCAAAGCCGAAAAAGCCCGCGCCCAACAACGCAAACAAGCCGACTATCAACCGACCGGCTTAATTTGGTACGACTTCACGGCGGACACAAGCGCCAGCCAGCCGACAAGCCAGCGCAAGCCGGCGATCGATACCGACGATATGTTTGCGCCGTTATTGCAGGCTGTCGCACGAATTAAGGGCGTTGAGGTGTGACACACGCGTTTTAAGGCGTCTAGCAAGCCCGTAGAGGCGTTTTTCGGTCGAGGGGATATTAAACCATTACCCCGCCTCTTAAAACGCGATATACGCCGATTATGACGGTCGTTTGCTTACGGCGATTCGTGCAATCACCTTCGCTCACATCGTCCAAAAATCGTCATAGTCAACGTCTTTCTTCGTGAGCTGGCGCAAAGCCTTAATGATTTTCGATGCTGTTTTTATTGTCGGCGAAAATTTATCCGATTGGCAGAGCCTGCTGATCGTGCTTTTGCTGACGCCTGCTTTGTTTGCGACGTCTTGCTGCGTGATGCCGTGTTTGTCTAAAAATCGCGCAAATTTTGATCGATTCCGTTTCCCCAGGTTGAACCAATTAACCAACGTTATCACTCCATTATGGAAGGAGAGATGGATTTTCATGCCTGGGTGGGGAGCAAAATTTACTCATGGATGTTTTTTGTGATAATATAGAAATAAATTTACGTCAGACAAAAAAGGTGATTTCTATGAGAGAAGGACGATGCTATGAACAACATGATTTTCAGGTATTGATCTTATCCCAGTTTGCCCAACGCCGACCGTCTACAGAAAAGGAAACATGGGAGCTACAAAAAGAATATTTGCGCCTGATTCGTGAGATTCCTCAAATGTGGGAAGAATTCGTGCGGAAAAATCAAAACATTTATGATCGCTTTGGATATTTAGATGTCGTGGTATATGATGATTTAACGTATGAACGGAAAAAGCTAAAACAGGGACGCCCTAAAGAGGAAAATACGCTATCGCATCGTGTAACCGTCCGGTTGGATGATGAGAGTTATCAGTTGTTGAAACAATATTGTCAGACAAAAAACATTACCGAATCAGCAGCGATTCGGGAGTTAATCCAAACTCTGAAATGGAAAATATATTGAATATAAAACAGGCTGACCTAAAGGTCAAAACCTTGGTCAGCCTGTTTAGAAAAGATTGTTTATATCCACGTTTTTATAGAGATCATTATCATCATCTTGGTTTTCTTTATCTCGGTCTTTTTTCGGGTCTGGATTGTTTAAGGATTTCGCGGCTACTTTCTCTGCCTCTTCATTGTCTGCTTCTTCATTTTGGTTTGAGACTGTTCTGTTCTCTTTGGATGTACCGGAAGAAAACTCTTGATATAGTATTCTTTGTATATCGTAATCCATGATGTCTTTGATTCCGAAACGGTTAATCATGTGTAAAACAATGTTAGTAAGAGAGACTTGAATATTTTGTTGCTTGTCCAGCCATTCATTAATCAAGTCACTTTGGGGGGTGTCAGCCACCCTCCAAGTGACGATTTTTCGTTTTGCCACGATCACTCACCTCGATCAAGCGTGTTGCTTAAATAGAATTTTTTGGTTAATGACATGCAACCCGTTTACGTTCATGTCCACGGCATATTTTTCTGGAATCCAAAGGACTTCACAGTGTACGGTATTTGCAAAGTCCAATAGCTCCTCATATAGCTCTTCTTTGAACTGGATGCTGCCTCCACCATACACGGCAATTACATCCACGTTTCCGGCGATGTCGCTGTATTTTTCTTGAATGTCTTCTAGAATACGTTGAGCCTGCGAATACCGTGCTTCTTGCATGAAGCGAACGGCTAAATCGTGAAGATGATGGGATGGGTCTCTGAAAATGTTCATAAACTGCTGGCGGTTTAGGTTCAAAAAGCCGCCAACTTCCTCTTTCAGCAATTGAGTAGCTTCTTCCGTGGCATGACCCACTCCTCGTTTTTCCCCTGAACAAACATCTGTTACAGGATTCATTCCAACAGTATAGATATATTCCGTTGTTCCATCGCCAATATCCACGTGGAGAATTCGTTTGTTAGCGAAATCTTTTGGCACAGCTTGTTTTTTATAGTGCTCGTTATAATTCTTCAGAATTTCATTTTCACTTTCCAATAAGGCATATAGTGCTGGAATGCCTTCTTGAGTGACTTTCACAGTCTGAAAATGGAGTGTGACGGTCACAGGAGTTTCTCCGACATATACAATCACCACATGATCGTTGCTAGTGAAACGTCCTTCAAGGTATCTGGCTTGATCGGCACTATATTCTGACGCAGGGATTGCTGTTGTCATTGAGACATCTACTGAAATTGATGGAGGAAGCTCTTGATTTTCTTGATATGCCAATTGAACTGATCGAGCAGCAAGCATCGATAGCGTCATTAGGACTGGAATATCGTGTTTTGATTTATTCCCTAATTTGATATTCATATTTTCTACTTTATCGGCCGTCATATTGGCGCGTTTTCCGATGAAGTATAGGCCACTTCGTTTAATAGCGTTACTTGTTACATGAACAATCAATTCATCCAACAAATTAGCAATGTTTTTTTCCACATTTGTTTCCATCACATTTGGCTTGGATAACAGACGTTTGACCACCGATGGTTGTTTTATGAGCGTATCGTTCACGATCATTTTTGTTTCCGAATTCCCAATATCATTAGCCACCACTAATTTCATTTAAACTCCCCCTAATAATTCATTTTACATTCAAATTAAATTTATAATTAAATCTTATCTACATTATAAAGCATTAATGTTATATAATCAATCAAAATGAATTTAAAAAATAAATATTTTTGAATGTATTTTAAATGCGAATTTAATTTATATAAGATTCACTATTATTTTTAATTCATATTTAATTTATTTTAAATTCATTATTCATTTATTAGTGGTATTATCATTCTATATTCATTCAAATTGAATGTTTTATTCATTCATCTATTTATAAAATAGGTAGGATTATCGGAATGAATGGAAAGCAATAGAAAGAGGATCAGAGAGGTGAACATACAAAAAGACCGATTGATTTCGGTCTTTTTCTGTGGTTTAAAAATCAACATTAAAATTTAACAGAAGCAAAAATAAAATTACCTAAAAAACGGCTTCTCAGATTGGTGTATAAAAGAAAAGGGTCATCGGATTAACTCTAAATCCTTTTCTTTAGTTTTAGCTTTTTCCTGCGTTCGTTTTTCTTCTAACTCTTGTTTCAGTCTTGCTTCCAATTCGTTGAAGCGCTGAAGCTCTTCCTTGTATCGTTTAGGATTTTTTTCAATATACATGATGGCTCTTCTAAGTGTTTTTAACCGAGCGTTTTCAATTTTTTGATTCAGCCGTTGTTCTAGTTTCTCCATTCGCTGCAATTCGGCTTTGTATCGCCGAGGATTTTCCTGTAGTTTTGTTTTCAAAATCATTAACCTGTCTTTAGCTTCCACTAAACGAAAAACGGTTCGTTTTGGGTCTTTTTTTAATGAAGTTAGCGCTCTTGCGATTTCTCGTCTCTCTGCTTTTCGAATGCTCACTTCTAGTTTCGATTCTATGCGTTGTAGGCGTTCCAATTCTTTTTTATTCTTTTTCGGGTTTTCCATCAGCTTCTGTTTAAGATCGTTCAGGTTTTCTTTTGCCTTCAGTAGAGTTTTAAGTGATTTTTCGTTTGATTTAGTTTCTTCCAATTCGCTTTTTTCAAGAGAGGGAGGATTTAACTTTCGTGACCGTTTAGCCTTTTCCAAAATCTCTTCAAGTATCTCATACAAACTTTGGTTGATGTGATCTCGGGAGTCCATATTAACTGTGGCCTCCTTATTCTTTTTTCTTAAATTTATCCGGCTTTTTTTCATTAATGTAGTTCGCGAAAATCTTAAACAATTCTTCTCGTTCTGGGATTGTCAAGTGTTCCAATTCAAAGTACTTTTCCGCTAGTGCGCCGGTTTGTATCAACCGATGCGCTCTTTTTTTACGTTCACGTTCTTTTGCCAATCTTAATATTTGTCGTTTTCTTTCTTCCAGTTGTTCAATTCGTTTTTGCAGATCACTGATCGGACGTTTTTTGTCCATTGGATCCCTCCGTGTTTTGAGCACTATCGAAATATTTTTTTGCTTCTTCTTTGAATTTGTCAATCAACAATTTCGCCTGCTCGATATCTTCAATATCCCACGTTTCCATTAGATACTGACCGATTTCTCTTTGAGCTTGCTCGATGTATTTTCGCTGCTTCTCCTGCAATTTTTTGATCTGTTCCTCAATCTCTTGTGCTCTGGACAAAGGGTCTTTTCTTGCCATTTCATTCACCCTTTCTTCTTTGAATATTTCTTAAGAATATTTTACATGATGAGGAATTTTATGTCTATCCAAAATAAGAAAATTGTGGTATAATGAAGTCACGAATGAAATGAGTGCCCATTTATACCCCTTTCAGGGGTAAATGGGAACTCGCTTCGCTCGATAAAAAAGTTTGTCTTCGACAAATGACCCGCAGGGGCTAAAAAAATTAAGAAAGGAGGAATGACGATGGCATACTTTCTATTCCGTACACAAATCATTAGTAAATCAAATCGTTCAGCTGTTGCTTGTGCTGCCTATCGAAGTGGAGAAGCATTGTATTCAGAACGGGATGGATTAACGAAAAAATACGGCCATCGTGACGTTCCTCCGGAAACTTATATTCTTGCGCCAAAACATGCTCCAGAGTGGGTCTACAATCGCGAACGTTTATGGAACGAAGTGGAGAAAGTTGAAAAACAACATAACGCTCAATTAGCTAGAGAAATCATCGTCGCTCTTCCAACACAATTAACCAATGAAGAGCAAACGCAATTACTTTTGGACTTTTGTAAAGAGAATTTTGCAGATGAAGGAATGGTAGCAGATATCGCCATTCACCGTGATAAAAAACATAATCCACACGCTCACATCATGTTAACGATGCGCCCGTTTAACGAGGATGGAACGTGGGGACAGAAACGTAAAAAAGTGAACGGAAAATCCGTTCATTTAACAAACTGGAATGATAAAGAAACGCTGCTGAAATGGCGGAAAAACTTCGCCGATAAGATCAACGAAAAATTTAAAGAAAAAGGAATCGATGATCGCGTTTCTCATGAAAGCTATGAGAAACAAGGAATCGATAAAGTGCCTCAAATTCGTCTTTCTCGTGAGGCATATCAATACGAACAACGAATGAAAAGAGAAGCTGAGAAACAAGGGAAACCATATGAACCAGTTACCTATTATGGAAAGCTAAATCAAGAAATTCAGCGCATCAACCAAGAACTAAAAGCACTAAAACAAAAAGAAAAAGTTGTATCCATTTCTGATTATCAAGAAGAAAAATCGCTCAATGAAACGATCGAATCTATTCGCAAAAATGCTTCTCTAAACGATGTAGAAAAAGCATCACTGCTTTTGGTTGCCAAGCGAGCAAAATCGTATGTTGATTTTGCTGTAGCAAGACGTGTATATCATGATCTCGCTGAAGGCAATTGGAAGAAAAAAATCGACAGCCAGCAGCTGAAGCTGCGAGCGCTTAAGAATGTCATCAATAAGGCGTATCATGTGTATCAGCAAGAACCAAAACAAGTAATTCAGTACGGCTTCCATCCAGGAAAATTTAATGAGCAACTAAGAGAAAAAATCGCTCAACTTAAAGAGATGGAGAAATCCTTTGAAAACGAGTTAACCAAATACGAAGCTGTTCTGAAGAAAGCCGAATTAGCACTGGAAGTGCAAAAACGGCTAACAGAAGAAGAGTTCCGAGTCTTGTATCCTCATGCCAGAGCTGACTTCCGGATTGAAGAAAAATATCATGCCGTTCAATACTTTAAGGACACAGGGGGTGTGTTGCCAGAGAGTGAAATTCCTGCTTATGCGGCGAAGAAAGAGCAAGAGATTCATCGGATGCCGACCTTCGCGGAGCAAACCCGAAACATGTATCAAAGTCTCTTCGTTTTGAATCGCACGATTCAAAAGCAATCGAAAGAGCGCATGGAGGCGTTGAAGGTAAGAGACTTTGAGCAGGCCTTTGAAGCGAGCCGGAAGATCGAGCAATGCATGTTAAGAAAAGAAAAGATGAGCAAGGAGCTTGAGGAAAACAAAGCTGTTTTGCAAGCCATTTTGAGCGAGCATTACGGCAGAGATGTATCGATCACGAACACGGCAGCCTTGTTGCGGTTGCATGAGCTGGTGGAACGTGGAGAAAGCAGTAAAGACCTTGAAGCAGATTTACGCCGTATCCACGTTAGCGAACAACAAAAACTCGAACGTATGCCAAAACCTGAAACAGAAGCGCAGATCATGGAGTATCAATACCGGCAACATGTGGCTGATGGCTTGTTAGAAGCGATAGAAGAAGCGCAACGAGCGAATGATCGCAAGAAATATGAGAAAGATCCAACGAAGAAACGGCAACGCAGAAGATATCGTGGTCAAGAATTTGAACGCTAAGGGGGAGAGGAAATCACGATGAACTTAAAAAAAGATGCTTGGAAGCCGATATTCGCTAGTGTTGTGTTGACCGTTATAGCTGCCTATGTTCTGATGGGATTGTTTTATATGATCGGGAACGGAGGCGACTTAAAAGAAATTTTATTAAGACCGAAAGAGTTAATCACGTTTGTTTACACGGAAGAGAACTTAAAAACGGTTTTCTCATTGGCTCCGTTTGTGATTTTAGCAGCGCTGCTATACACTTTTCGGTCATCCATTATTGTTCCGAAGTTAGAATATGCTAGCGACTTTGGCTTGCATGGAACTTCCCGGTGGGGAACGCCGGATGAAGTCATCGACGGCAAGATGTTCTCGAAAAACAACTCGTATACGAAAGACCCTGTTGACGCTTTTCAGATGGAAAAAGGGATTATCGTTGGCAAAGTGCCAAAAAAACGGGAACTTCTCATCATTCCGAGAAACACGACGATCGATAACCGAAATGTCTTGGTCATTGGTTCGTCGGGATCGGGGAAAGGTCAATCCTTTGTTTTCCCGAACATGATAAACCATACGGAAGAAACGATTATTGTCACGGACCCAAAAGGAGAGATATACGAAGCTACCCATCAGATCAAGCGAGATCAGGGCTATAAAGTCTACCAAGTGGACTTTATCAATTTCGTCAATTGCGATCGATACAATCCATTAGACTACGTCGAAGATGATGAGGATGCTAGGGCAATTGCTAATACGATCGCTTCTAACTCGGTTGACGAAGGAAAACGCGATTTCTGGAGTGAATCAGCTGTCGCCTTTCTGTCAGCATTCATCCTGTACGTGAAGGAAAAATACAAAGACAAGGCCAATATGCGCCATGTCGTTGAAATGGTGGCGAGAGCAGGAAAAGATGAAGAATATTTGGATGAAATCATTAAAAATATGTCCCCAGACCATCCAGCGTATCATATGTTCACCCTTGCAAACATGAGCAGTGGAAACACTAGAGCTGGCATTATGGCAACCTTGGCGCAACAAATCTCCATTTTCGCGATGCAAAAGATCGCAAAAATGACTGCTAAGAGCGATTTTAAATTTCATGACTTGCAGAAAGAAAAATCCGTTTTGTACATCAAGATTCGCATGGATGAAAACCCGTTTGTTCAATTGACTGCTACGTTCTTTGAACAGTTGATCGCTGTTCTATACGACATTGCTGACAAGAATCACTCGAAGTTACCGATTCCCACTATCTTTCTGTTGGACGAATTCGCCAACATCGGCACGATCAACAAATATCCGCGAGTATTGGCAACCTGTCGAGGACTTGGTATGGCCATGATGACGATTATCCAGGACATCGGACAGCTAGAGGACAAAAAACGATATGGTCCGGAAATGGCTCGTTCGATCATCAATAACCACGATACTCAGTTGTTTCTGCGAACAAAAGACACGAAAACAGCGAAATATTTTAGTGAACTCGCCGGAGAGACTACGGTGAAGCACAAACAGAAAAGTGCTTCCTATGGACGTAAGGAAGGCAGCAAAAGCATTTCAGAGCAATATGTAAAGCGCTCATTGATTACGCCGGGCGAACTTATGAACATGGACAAAAACACTTGTTATTTATTCGTATCTGGGGCTTACCCGATGAAGCTAGAAAAAGCGTGGCAGTTCGATATTTACGGCGATTTATTGAGCAACTATGAAAAATACCGAAGCCGTTTAGGATATACTGCGCCGTTGTGGAATGGAGAATGGGTATGGGATGAAGAAGATTCGGCTGCCCAAGACATCCAAGAAGTCAAGCAAGAGTTAGAAGAGTCGGATGTGGTATTGCTTAACGAAATGATCGATGAGATCAATAAGATTGACGAAGAAGAAGAGGACGAAGAGATTACCGAAGAGGAATTGAGGGTATTACTTGGCAACGTTGAGGATGAAAACGAAGATGAAGAAAACGAATCCGAAGAAGTGGGAGAAGCAGAAGAACTACAATCGATTTTAGATGAAATTGAGGAAGAATTAGACGCATTCGATGAAATGGAAGATGAGATCACCGAGGAGGACTTAATGGAGATCATTGAAGAATTCAGCGAATTCAGCGATGACAGCGAAGGAGAGCAAGAAGAAAGCAATCAGAAAATCGCCGACGAGCTGCCAATTTGAAATCGATAGGGGGATGCTTTCATGATCGTCATTCTTGCAGAAAAACCCGACCAGGCACGAAAACTCGCATCACCGTTTCCACATACCAAAGGAAACGGTTTTCTTTCTATTCAGTCGTGTAAAGAATTTCCGAACGGGGCAACAGTGACCTGGGCAATTGGCCATCTAGTCGAGCTAAAAGAGCCAGAGGAATACCGTCCGGAATGGAAAAAATGGGACTTGGCCACTTTGCCGATTATTCCTGGGCAGTTTGAGTACAAAGTGTCGAAGGATAAAGCCAAACAGTTTCAAACCGTTAAGAAGCTGCTTAAAGAGGCTGATGAAATCATTATTGCGACCGATCCAGCCAGGGAAGGAGAAAATATCGCTCGTCTGCTTATCCTCATGGCCGGATGCTCAAAAAAACGGATTAAGCGCTTTTGGACATCATCTCTAACCGAAAATGCCATTCGAAAAGGGTTTGCTGAACTGAAAGACGGGAAAGAAACCATCCATTTGTTTCATGAAGCCCAGGCGAGACAGATCGCCGACTGGCTAGTAGGAATGAATGCTAGTCGGCTCTATACGCTTCTTCTTCAGCAAAAGGGCATCCGGGATGTATTTAGCGTCGGACGGGTGCAGACTCCTGTTTTGAAACTGATTTACGATCGCCAAAAAGAAATTGAACAATTTCGACCGGAACCGTTTTACGAATTAGAGGGACAGTTTACAGTCAAGAACGGAACGTACCGAGGGAAACTGAACAAGCGTTTTTCGTCTCCCGATGAATTGTACGAAGCTGTCCGTCCCGACATCACGAAAGAGCAACAGACGTACCAAGCAGTGATTAAGAGCGTACGAATCAGCGAAAAACGAACACCAGCTCCGAAACTGCACAGTTTATCGACGCTGCAAAGCAAGCTCAACCGAACCAAAAAGTTCAGTCCAACGAAAGTATTGGAGCTTGTGCAATCTTTATACGAGAAAGGATATGTATCGTATCCTCGAACCGATTCGCAATATATCACCGAGGAAGAATACACCTACTTACAAAAGCATGTGGACCAATATCAACAGTGTCTAGGCATTCATGTTCCTATTCGTTCGCTTCAGCCTTCTAAACGCTATGTAAATCCAGAGAAAGTGAGCGATCACTACGCCATTATTCCAACAGAAAAAGTCCCTGACACTAAGGCGTTTGAAACTTTTTCGTCTGACGAAAAAGAAGTGTATTACGAAATCTTAAAAAGCGCCCTGGCTATGTTCATGACTGATTATGTTTATGACGAAACCGTCATCATTACTTCTGTTGGAAAACAAGAATTTGTCACTAAAGGACGAACAGAGAAAGAGATGGGATGGAAGGCTCTGTATCAAAACGAAAAAGACGAAGAAAGTGAAGGGGAACAAGTAGCTATTTTACCTGAAGTTAAAGAAGGAGAATCGGCTAAAGCCGATATTTCCGTTAAGCAGGGGATGACTCAACCACCAAAGCCGTATACCCAAGGACAGCTTATCACACTAATGAAAACAGCCGGAAAGTACGTAGAAGATCGGGAGATGAAAGAAGCGCTGAATCAGGTTGAGGGGTTAGGAACCGAAGCCACAAGAGCAGCCATTATTGATACCTTGATTCAACGGCGACTAATCGAAGTAAAGAAAAACCAAGTGTTTGTGACGAAGAAAGGAGAAATCCTTTGCGAATCAGTCAAAGGAACTATTCTATCCAAGCCGGAAATGACAGCGAAATGGGAGCTGTTTTTGCAAGAAATCGGGAAAGGCAACCGATCAAAAGAGGTGTTTATTGAGCAGGCGAAAAAGCTATGTTATGCGCTGATTCAACAGGCTTCTCAGGATGTTGAACGTATCGATGCCAAACAGGCGCTTGAAGAGATCAAGAAGGAAAATACGATCGCCCCATGCCCTCGTTGTCAAAAAGGATACATTGTCGATCGAAAGACATTCTACGGATGTACAGAGTATGCCAACGGGTGTAAGCAGACATTTCCGAAGTCCATTTTAGGAAAAAACATCACTAAGACACACGTTAAGCAGCTTTGTGAAAAAGGAAAAACCAATAAGATCAAGGGATTCAAAGGGAAAAAGACCTTTGACGCCTATTTGACACTCCAAAAAGGGGAAATCCAGTTCACATTCCAATAAACCAAGACCATTTGAAGAAAGGATGATCAATTATGTACGAGTACCATGAAATCCTGGGCAGCGAAAAGCCGATTTATCGCACTAAGCCGCCGGGTCTTAAGACCATTTCTGAGATTCCTTCAGGAGAATTTCTCATTGGTTATGAGATAGTAGGGTATCTGGAATATGAAGAGAACGGGAAAAAACTGTATGAGCCACTGTACGCCATAGTGAGGGATGAATCATGAGTTATTACCAACAATCGAATGAATACAAAGAAAAGCTGAACAAAATCCAAAAAGAAGTTGATCGAGCCATTGAGCGCATTTTCAAGAATGGAGAGTTTCAACGATACCTAGAGGTGGTTGCGAGGTTTCCAAAGTACAGCCTTCACAATGTCATGATGATTTTATCACAGAAACCCAATGCCACGTTGGTTATGGGATACAAAGCGTGGCAGGAGCTTGGCAGACACGTTCAAAAAGGCGAAAAGGCCATTAAGATTTTTGCGCCGATCTTCGAGAAGAAGTTGCAACCCAAAATTGACCCTGAAACGAACGAGCCTGTCCGTGATGAAAAGGGGCGAACAGTGATGGAAAAGAAAGAAATTCTAAAAGGCTTTCGCTTTGTCAACGTCTTTGATATTAGCCAAACCCAAGGAAAAGAGCTGTTTGATATCCGAAAATTGATTCGTGAAGATTTAAAGGAAAGTGAACGCATTCAGTCGCTTTACAAGCATTTTCTGGCTCACTTGAATAAAAACAGAATTGAAGTGAAAGAAGAGGTATTAGACGACCCGAATATAAAGGGGTACTATGATCGAGCAAAGCACCTTATTCGTATTAATGCGTCTGTTGAAAATACTTCATTGAAATTCAAAACGCTCATTCACGAATACGCCCACGCTCAATTGCATCATAAAGACAGTGACATGCAAAACTTGCCTAGAGGACACAAAGAAGCACAAGCTGAAGCTGTTGCATTTATCGTCTCCAAATATTACGGATTGGACACAGAACCATACAGCGCTGGATATATTGCGACCTGGGCTAAAGACATTCAGTTGGCGAAACAGGCCATGAAAGAGATTCAGCATGTCGCCCAGGGTATTATCCAAGAAATTGACGAGTTGATGAAAGAACGAATCAAAGAATTGCGTCAGATGCATGAGTCATCTAAAGATCAAGACAAAAACAATAAAAACGAAAAAGATAAAGAGATGCAGCTGCAACGTTAATAATGAGGTGATGAATATGGAAAAGACAAAACCGTTCTGTAAAATGACCCCAGACGAATATTATGATTTTTTATGGAGTTACACGATCTTTGATAAAACAAGAGAGCAACTGATCGAAGACTTAGAAATTACGGAGGAAGAAGAAAAGTATCTTGACGAGGCCTTGAACTATTTAAAATCAAGGGTGGAAATCCATGAGAAAGAAGGACGTCCGAATCCTTCGTATGCTTTTTACTTAGTTGAGTATTTAGAAGAAGCTGTAGATGAAGGAGTACCAGAAGAAACAGTGAGAGAGATCGAAAAAGCGTTGGACGAAAACGATGAAGAAAAATTAGCCGACGCCGTAAAGAAAGCGTGGGGAATCCGTGAATAAGAATGATTGGATGTCCATTCGTACAGGAGATATTGTGTTAGTGAGGGACTATCCCAATCCTCAATATAAAGAAGCACATGCCGCCCCTACGAAAACCCGTTTTGCTGTTGTGATCGGAAATTTCAGGGGCGGATACGCCACTCTTCCTGCCCACGCCATTGTCACTAAAGGAGGAAAAACAGAGCAGCCCTATTATCGATTAAAGGAAAACGAATTAAGAGTACCTGCCAATATTATTAGCGATCGAGCTGATATTGCTTTAAAAGGGGTGATTAAAGCTCATCGTTTTCCCCTTATCCGAAAGGAACAAATGATATTAAAAGTTGGCAGCTTGCCCTTAGAAACGAAGATACAATTAATTGATATTCACGAAACGATCAAGAATCGCCCGATTCATGTTCTTGAAATGGAGAAAGAAAATCCTTATTATGCAAAATTCATGGGTTTTTTCAAAGAAGTCACACTGGCCGAGAAAATGCAGTTTATGCGAGATGATCGCGGGAATCATCAATACGAGTTTGTGAGAAACGAAGAATTTAGAGTGAAGGCGATTCAATTGTTGGAAAAGAGGAATCATTTACATATTCTATCCGTACAGTTAGAAGGAGATAAAGGCACTTTCACGCACACTTTTGCCACAAAGAAATCGTTGCAAGAAATTCGAGAAGATTGGAAAGAACCGAAGAAAGCCAAAGAATGGATTCGGGAGGATGTGAAATTTTATGCTTTATGGAAGAATCCGTTCTTGCAATTAAAACCTGACCCACAACCCCATCCCGATAAATATCAATCGTTAGAGAAATTCCGAGAAAGATCAAGCGTACTAGAACGATAAGAGAGGTTCTTTCGCTATAAAAGCAATATTCTTTAGTCTTGTCCTGGCGCATTTTTAGGCCGTTGCATTAAAAAATGCAACAGGCTAAAAATGCGTTTTATTTTTTTTTACCTCCTTCCCAAGTACGCTCCTTCCTTTGCCTCACCCCATTATAATTTTTGCTTGTTAGGAAAGAAAAAAGCGGCCTCCAATGCCGCCGATCCTTCCGGTTTATTGCGATAAATCATTCATTTCACTACATAACCACCGTTTCACAAACTGCGCTGCCGTTTATCCATTGCCTGCGATGCGGTTCATGAATCTCCCCGTAGCACATCTCAATCCATTTTGCATTTTTGAGTTGGTCAATGCAGAACTTGCGGGAATGAAACACAGGAATCTGATGTCCGGAAAGAAGATGGATCGTGGTGCACTGGGGAGATCTTTGCCGGAACTGCTCAATCTCTCTTGACACAAACCACCCTACACGGCTTTGTCGGCCGACCGGCTCGCGAACGTTAAACGGAATGATGGTAAAGCCATACGACAATACGATGGGAACGAGCTGCTTTTTCCCCACCAACTCCCCATACCGATGGCGGTTGATCGAAATGCTTGTGCCAAAGAAGGTCAGAAGCCGCTTCAAAAACAGACTCGATTGCACGTCAAGCAGCTTAGTTTCCCCGCTCCTGAAAAAAAGTTTGACCGAATCCCCTCTGTTTTCCACGTTGACAGGGATAAACGCCTGGCCGGCATAGGCGAACCGCTTTACCTCTTTCCAGTCCAACTTTCTTCATCCCCTTCTTCCCCTTAACGCTCGGGGTGAAATTTGTCGAAAATATCACATTTTTAAGTACAATATACCCCTATTTGGCAAAAAAATCAAAATGACAAAACATTATCTTTCAGCTCGAAAACAGCGATTTTTGTTCTGAAAAACGCCGATTCGATTAATTTGTGCTTTGAAAGGCAAAATTGGCACTGGTATCTTAATTTTATGTCAGACGAAAAATGTTGAATTAGTGAAAGTCTGGAGGTATAATAAACACAAATAGTGTCGGACAAAAAATAGAGGTGATGGCGATGATGGAAGGAAGATGCTATGAGCGGCACGATTTTCAGGTTCTCGTCCTTCAGGAATTCGGCAAGCGGCGCCCTCGGTCCCCAGAGGAAACAAAGAGGCTGCAGGAAGAGTACCTCCGGCTTCTTGAAGAAATTCCCCGAATGTGGGAAGAATTCGTAGAGAAACATAAAAACATTTATGAGCGGTTCGGATACCTCGATGTTGTCGTCCATGATGATCTGCGCGTCGAACGCAAAAAGCTCCAACGTGGACGCCCAAAAGAAGAAAAGTCCAAGTCATATCGCATTACCGTGCGCTTGGACGACGAGCTTTACGAACTTCTCCAGAAATACTGTCAGACAAAAAACATGTCGGAGTCGGAGGCGGTGCGGCAACTCATATCGGAATTGAAGTGGAAGCGTTTCTAACGCTCTTATTTTTTGCAATCTTAAGAGGTTGGTCAAGAACTGACGTTCCCGTGAAATGGTTCGTCGCCCTTATATTATGGGCGTCAGCCTGCTTGCTCCCGCGACCATAAAGAAAGAATAAACCAAATTGGTTTTGTTCCAATACCTCATTAGATTGGTGGGGGGAGTCCCGAGGGTTTTGGATCTTGGTGTTGTACTTTGATAGAGATGAAATGAAGAGATAAAGCAGCTGAAAAGGAGGGAAAAGAGGGATTTTATGCTTGTTTTGAAAGACACATCTTATATGACAAAAACAGTGACTGATCGGTATTTTGAAGGTGGATTAGAGAAAGATTTTGCGGAAAGATTGTGTGATTAATTAGCACAATGTTATGAATGCAAAATCAAAAGAAAGAAAAGTTATAAACCGTAGACTTGTTGAAATAGTGGATAAGTAAGCCGAGCGTGAACTACAACTCTATAGACGACGAGGGAGAGACATAGATGTCGCGGTACAATGCACAGCAGTGAAAGAAGAAGATCCATCTGTCCTCCGTACTGTCCACCTCTGCCTACATAACTTCTGTAGGGCGGGCCAGACCGCACCCTTTATTGTCGCAACAAGGGACAACAGACAACGCCAAGACAGGACGACTTTCCCTTGAGAGTGCTTCTCCATTATGCAACAACAAAGCGAGGCGCGACAGGTGTCTTGTTGAGAGACAGCGGGTGGGGTCTCCTGTCCCCCGATACTCGTTTGAGGGAGCCCATGAGGACGCAGAGGGTCGCGGCAGAGAGGAACCACGAAGACAACGTGGAAACTTGCTGTCCCCTGCAAGGACAGTAGACGCCTCGGAATTGTCTGGCATGTCCCTATGAGAGAAAGTGTGTCGCCGCAATCTTCTCCCAAAGGGAGATTTGTTTGACACAATTTTCTCTACATCCCCCTAAGGAAGGACAGTAGACATCATATCATTGTACTCGGAGGAAGGACATAATGTCTCTTGTGAATTAACTGTCAGACGATAAATGTTACATACCCTTGGAGGTGTCGCCATCCTGAAAAAATGGGTATTTAAGCAGCATTTTTTGGAATGTCCCTTGATCTTTGAAGGGAAGAAATTTACGAGTTGTGTAGTATTGATAGTAACATCGTTGATGAATGACTGTATTGATTATGTCCAGAAACACCTTATCTTTGGGATGTACGATTTTTGAACACACGGGACATTTCAGTTTACCGATAATATCGAACATTTTTTCGCCTCCTGTTTGTTTTCTATACTCCCTCTTAGCTCAATTGATGGTATAATCTTCTTGAAAAGTAAAAGGGGGAGTTTTCAATGAGGAAAATCAAGATGCTGATGGTAGCTGTAATTGTATTTATGATAGCAATACTACCGGGGATTGTAACAGACGCAGCCCCAAAAAACATGTATGTACACTTCATCAATGTTGGACAAGGTGACAGTATTTACATTAAAGCGCCAAATGGCGAAGACATCCTCATTGATGGGGGGAATAAGGATGGCAGCGATGTCGTCGCCTACCTTAAAAAACAGAAGGTAAAGGACATTGAAGTTATGATTGCAACTCACCCCGATGCCGATCATATCGGTGGTCTAGATGAGGTTCTCAAAGCTTTCCCAGTGAAAAACGTGTACGCTCCGAAAGTCGGTAATACAACGCAAGCATATAAAGATTTCTTGCTCGCTGTAAAAAACAAAAAACTTACGATCAAAGTTGCTAAAGCAGATGTTGCCTTGCCGATCAAAGGTGTGACTGCAAAGTTTGTTGGTCCCGTTAAATCATACAGCACCAGTGATACTAATGACTGGAGCGCCGTCTTGAAGGTGACTTACGGCAAAAAGTCTTTCCTGTTTACCGGCGATGCTGAGACTAAGGCAGAGACAGATATGGTCAAAGCCAAAAAGGATTTACGTGCTGATGTGTTGAAAGTAGGGCATCATGGCGCGAAAACATCGACCAGCGCGACGCTTTTAAAAGCCGCGAAACCAGCGTATGCCGTAATCTCGGTCGGCAAGAACGCTTATGGTCACCCGACATCGGAGGTTTTGAATCGTTTAAAGTCTTATAAAGTAAAAGTATTCCGTACAGACAAACAGGGAACGATCATTGCGACAACCAATGGAACAACGCTTTCCTTTAACGTAAAACCTATTTATTAAGGAGGAGTTAAATGAAATATATCATTGATCGTTTCGAAGGTAAATGGGCAGTTTGTGAAACTGAGGACGGCAAGATGATCGATATTGAGAAAAGCAAACTGCCCAAAAACGCTCGCGCCGGCGATGTGATTGTACAAGAGAACGGAAAGTTCCGAGTGGATAAAAAAGAAACAGAGAAGCGGTGGAAAGAGATTGAAGAGTTGATGAATGAGGTGTTTGAGGAGTAACACCTCATTTTTTTATATAAACGATTTTCCCAAAACAAGGGAGCGCTGAGGCGTTCTTTGTCTCCGGCATGGGAAACCCCTGTCTGTTAGAGTCATCTTCTGTCCTTCAGTGAGAGGCGTGTGGCGACTAATGATGGGTGGTTGGCGGCTCGTCATTGTAATGATGGAGAAGATCAACCTTCGTGGACTCAATCAAGGTACGAAGCGAGTGGCCGCTATCGTGGCGACTGCTGGGCGTCTGTTGCCCGTGGTATCCATTCGTCCGATGGCTGAAAGCCGGATCACTGGATAAAAGAAGAACACCGCTAAAAACCGACCTAATGCGCTCATACAGACGTTTTTGGGGAAAGGGAGGCTTTGTAGGATTGGATGATGCAGGGCAGACTCAATCAAGGGACGCGTCGGAGACATAGGATGTCGCGGAAATGCCCCCTTGGCTGTGTGGGCGAGGAAGTGGAAGTGCGCTACAAACGGTGTGGCGAAGGATACCAAGCCTTCTTCAGCGTTCAGCCGGTCAATCGGGTTGTCATCCCCGCCGAGTAGCAAATCTTCCGGTATGGACAGCGGCTCACACAAGACTTCATCGATGCCCTTGACGGACGACATGTGTCTCGGTTCAGTGAGACGCGATCGAGCGGCAACGGCACCGAATCATCGGATAATGCCAGCGCCCCTTGACGCAACTGTCCGTCTTGTTCCCACAAAACGAGCCGGACGGTAAGCGTCGGGATTAGGGGCGTGATGTCATTGACGTCACGAAACGCCGGATGGGGGGAGAACGAGACACCATGGGTATCCTTCGTGGCGGCGTCTGCCTCCTCCTGAGGACATCCCAGAGTCAACACAGGACATCCACACGACCCCCAGAGTGTGCGGTGACACGGCCAGCCAGGACAAATCGACCTCCGGCTTTTTCGGTGGCGTCGGAGTTAACCGGGGTCAAACCAGTAAACCAACAATGTTACCCTGATATATTGCTGTTTTTTCTCCCTTTTCCACATACAACAATATTAAAACTTTGGCAACGCCTCCACCGCATCCGCCAAATCACTGTAGCTGTCCTTTAAGTACCGCGATGTGGTAGCGATATGGCTATGACCGGCTAGCCGGCGCACCTTTTCGATATCGTTGTTCGTCGCTTTTAACATCCACTTACAAAACGTATGCCGGAACATATGGGGCGTGAGCTTTTTATTCGGCAGGATGTAGCTTTCAATCATTCGCTGAATGCCCCTTAGTAAGAATTTCAGTGATCGTTGACTATAAAAGACATATGGAGATGCTGCAACATAAAGTTTCTTTTTTTGGCCATTCCCACTCGAAACTTCAACTAATCCTCTAGTTCGGCTAATAAAATCTTCCGAGATAGGTACTACTTTCATTATTTTGTCTACAATACGAATTCGTTTTAACTCGAGATTCAGGTCTGTTATTTTCGAATTAGAAATTTCTTCAACACATAGACACGCGTATGTACGAAGGTAAATGATCACATGGACGCATCGGTATTTATGCAGTGGGATTTTGGGGGATAAATCCAGTGAAAAAGTGGATAACTGGCTTGTATAATAGGGGTATCACTTGATATTTTGGGGGACGTGTTTTATGCCTACCTTTCAGTTTGGGAAGACAGCTATTGA
Source organism: [Flavobacterium] thermophilum (assembly GCA_900450595.1). GTDB lineage: Bacteria > Bacillota > Bacilli > Bacillales > Anoxybacillaceae > Geobacillus > Geobacillus thermophilus. The sequence goes on along the minus strand of UGGS01000003.1, from coordinate 28,192 downwards.
GTACACATTGCAGCAGGTGAAAGGGAAAGAAGATATCTCTATTGTTGTAGAGTGGATGGAGGGGGTTACAGTGGTAGCTCCCGATCATCTAGTTCAGGAAGAAATAAACCGAGTTTTGCGTAAGAAGGCAACGTGGATTTTAGATAAGTGGAACTCTTTGAATGAGATTAAGCGACCACCGGCTCCGTTAGAATTTGTTAGTGGGGAGAAATTACCGTATTTAGGCCGGTATTATCGAATTAAGGTGAAACAAAATCAAGATATCGATAAGGTAAAAGTGTTATTTCATCAAGGGAAATTTTATATTGAAACACCAACATCAGCCGATGATATAGAGCATGTGCCTATGATTCGTGAAGCATTAAAATCTTGGTATATCCAGCGGGCGCAGGTGAAAGCGGAAGAACGGGTGAAACGTTATGCACAGCGTCTAGGGGTAACGCCGGCGAAGCTTGCGGTAAAAGAGCAGAAGTTTCGCTGGGGAACGTGCACACCACAGGGAGCTATTTATTTGAATTGGCGTCTTTTTCTGGCCCCAATGCGCGTTGTTGATTATGTGATTGTGCATGAATTAGCCCATCTGCGTTACGCGGATCATTCGAAAAATTTCTGGAATCTGGTACGTTCGATTTTGCCGGATTATGAGAAACGTAAAGAATGGCTGCGTGTGAACGGACCGACGCTAACGATATAGAAAAAAGCACCCATGAAGGGTGCTTTATTTTTTGTAATGGATTTCCGCCAGTTCAACGATTTGCTGAGCAAGTGGCTCGATTTTATCGGACGGGCATTTGCTTGTCCGGAGCTGGCGCTTGATTTTTTTACGCATTTCGCGTTTGACGTCTTCTTTGTTAACCCAGTCGATGACGACGAGGCCTTCGATATGTTCCACAATGATCTGGGTGATTTCTTTTAACCGTTCTTTCTCTTCTTCTTGATCGGTCCATTCCTTTTGCAGCAATTGAAAAATCGGATAGGATTGCGGGGTCAGGCCTTCTTCTTCAATAGTTTTGGACTGTCCGCGCATCTCCTCGATCAATTTTTCTAACTCAAATGCGAGCTGGGCGTCGTTGAGACGTTTTTCTTTTCTCGCTTTAATTAACTGTTCGAGCCGTTCCTTTAGCGATGTGTAATAGACCGGATTTTGGTCGATTTTTACTTTGATTTCGTGACGGATCGCGTGCTCCATTTCCGACGCTTTCGCCTCGTCCGTCGTTAAACTTTTCACATGGGCGTCGAAATTCTTTTCGAGGATGCTGACAGGACGGTGAAGCGCCTTGATATCCGTCGTGTAAATATGGTCGTAAATGAGCTGCTTCACTTTTTCTCCGCAGTCAGAGATGTCCATCTGCTCGTCTCGGAAGCGGTTGCGCGCGTACTGGCGCACTTTCCCTAAAAATTTCAGGTCCTCGTAATACGGTTTTGCCTCTGGATGCGGCATAATCATGTCCATACTTTCGGAGAAGCGTTTAAACGCTCGGTCAAAGGCGTGTCTCACGTCTTCGGGTTCTAGGATTTTCATGCACGCTTCAATGTCGTCGCGATTGACGCCGTCAAAAAAGCGCATGGCGGCGCGATGTCGCGACTGCAGTCGCGGTATCTCTGACTGGATCGACGTCATCGCTCCCTGGATGTCCGTCGGGTTAAAAATGGCTAATGCTTGCTTAAGGAACGCGGACACGCCGTAATAGTCGACGATGAGGCCATATGTCTTCTTGTCGTAGGTCCGATTCGTTCTTGCGATCGCCTGGAGCAAGTTATGTTCCTTTAGCGGCTTATCGAGGTACATTACTTGCTCGATCGGCGCGTCAAACCCGGTCAGCAGCATATCGCACACGATGATAAACGCCAGCTTGTCCTCATGTAGCGGCTTTTTAAAGCGCTCAATGTAGTGCTTTTGCTGCTCTTTGGTTAGGTGGTATTTTTTCAATCGGTCGTTGTCATTGTTGTTAGCGGAAATGATGACGACCGACTCCGGACCGTTGAGTTCATCGAGAATTTCTTTATACAGAACCGCGGTTTCGCGGTTAATCGCGACAATTTGCGCTTTGAAGCCGTTTGGTGCGATATGTTGCTCGTAATGTTCGATGATGTCGAGACAGATCCGGCGGATGCGTTGCGGTGACCCGATAATGGCTTCCTCTGTCGCGTATTTCTTCTTGATCCGTTCCCTGTCCTCTTTCGAATAGTCTTGAAAGACGCGGTCAAAAATCGCGTCCAGCGACTCACCCTCGACCCGTAATTCCGGCAGGCGGCTTTCGTAATAGATCGGGACTGTCGCCCCGTCCTCGACAGCCTGCTGGATGGTGTACGTGTCAATGTACGTGCCAAACGTTTGGACGGTGCTGCGGTCTTCCTTGTCAATCGGCGTCCCCGTGAACCCTATATATACCGCATTCGGCAGCGACGACCGCATGTTCATCGCTAGTCCCCCGTAATTGGTGCGGTGCGACTCGTCAACGAGGACAAAGATGTTGTCCGCGTCATTTAAGAGCAGGTCACCCCCGTCGTCGACGTGATCCTGGAACTTTTGAATGGTCGTCATGATGGTTGCGCCTGTCGCTGTCCGCAGCAAGTCACGCAGATCCCGGACACTTTCGGCACGCCGTGGGTTCGGGAATCCGCAGCGACGGAACGTATTCGTGATTTGTTCGTCCAAATCGGTGCGGTCCGTCACGATGACGATGGACGGGTTGCGCAGTTCCTTGAGGCGCCGCAGTTTGACGGACAGGTAGAGCATCGTCAAGCTCTTTCCAGATCCTTGCGTCGCCCAGACGACGCCGCCCCGTTCCTTCGGTGTCTTGCCGGTTAAAATGCGTTCGACGGCCTTATTGGCGGCGCGGAATTGCTGATAGCGACACACTTTTTTGATCGTGCGTCCGCCTTCCGCCTCGTAGACGACAAAGTTTTGGATCATATCAAGCAGGTTCTTCTTAGAGAACATTCCCGCGACTAACACATCTTGACGTGTCGGATTGTCACCAATATCGCTAACTTTGAGCGGATACGGGTCTTTCCATTCCCCGAAGTGCCGAAGTCGTGCGCCGATCGATCCGAATTTTGCCTGTTCGTTGCATGTCGCGACAACGACATGGTTGTAGTGGAAGAGACGTTCCGCCTCTTGCTGGTAGCGAAGCAGCTGCTGGACTGCCTCGCTGATTGGATGCGGCTTCGTCGGGCTTTTGCATTCGATGACGACAAGCGGTAGACCGTTAACAAACAGGACGACATCTGGAATGATGGTCGTCATCGGCCCACTGATTTTCAATTGGTTCACCACTAAAAATTCGTTGTTGTCAGGGTTATCAAAGTCAATCAGCTTGACCGTCTGACTTTTCTTACCTTTCCCAAGGTCCTGCTGGATGGACACATAGTTCACGACCATGTCGTAGAACTTCTCGTTAGCCTCCATGACACTCGCGGCGTTGATATGTGTCACCATGCGCACGACTTTATGCAGGTTGATGTCGTCGATCCACGGGTTCAGACGCTGAATCGCCTGGCGCAGCCGGCCTTCGAGCACGACATCCCGGTGGGATGCGCGCTCCGAATCCAGCGCGCTCCCCGGAAGGTACGTATATCCCAGTCCTTCCAGCTGTCTGATGAGACGATACTCCACCGGCCGTTCCTTTGCCCATTCGTAACTCACGACGACACCACCTCGTCATCCACCTTTACCCGGACTTTGCCTGTTAGGAGAACTTGCATGAGACCTTTTTTAATTTCTCTTAATTTAATAAGTTTTTCCGTTTCAACCTGTACTTTACTATCTATTGATGAAAGTGAATTTACAATTTTCCTCTGCTCATTCAAAGAAGGTAATGGTATAGATAAAGATTTTATGATGCTAGTATTTAATCCAGCCATTATACCTCCCTGACTCATACGCTTAATTTGCTTTTTAACCAAATCATAATCTTGAATAATCATTGCTAAATAAGTGTTTAGAATTTTTTCTTTATTAACACGAAGACGAATTAAATGTGAGTCAATAATTGTTGTAGGGATATGTTCTGGAATAACATCGGCTAAGCCGATAGTTCCCATTGTAGTTATTACTACATCTCCAGGTAATACTTGATTTGTTTTAAGTGATTCGAACTTTTCAAAGCTTATATATCTGTTTCCTAAGTGAACATATTCTTTATTCAATACATTTTCAATACCAATAATATGAACACCACTAGAGGTCAGATCTTCCTTCTTGATTTGACTACCAAACGGGCCCATTTTTATTGAGCCTTTTTCATTTGATAAAACATCTGGTATTTTGCAAACTTCCCACTCTTCCGGAATCTCGCCAATCTCCGTCTTTTTAAATCTCGTATGGCTGATTCCTTTCGTAAGGAGTTGCTGCATCAGTCCTTTTTTCACTTTTTCCGTTTGTTCGATGATGGCTTCTGTTTTTTCAATTGCCTCATCGACGGAGGAAAGGATGGCAGCGATTTTGCGTTGTTCATTAATTGATGGAAAAGGAATAGGAATAGATAGAGTATCACTAGGCGTAACCCTCATTCTACTTCCTGTTGTACCATTTTGTAGTGATAAAAGTTTATTTTGAAATATATCGGATGAGAAAAATTGAGTGTAGTATTCTAAGTCAACATTAGGAATTTTAGGCTGATAAACCATGAATTCAGTTGAACAAATACTAGGTTCATGCCTATCTGATTTTTGGAATTTCCATACCCTTTTAATTCTAGGATTTAGTTTAGAAACAAGTATTGAGTCAGTTTCGAGGAGATATTTATTGCTTTTAATATCTGCTCCTCTATCAAGTGTAGGTTCTTTATTATCATCGTATGCTGGAATGCTGTAATGCCAAAATTTTTTATTTGGCGTGTTACCTGGATTTATACTTTTAGTATTAATATAAAAAATCTCTCCTAAAGAAACATCTTGGAATAATTTTTTAACCACCATACCCCAACTCCTTTAAATACCCGTACATCACTTTTTCGATTTCCTCACGTTCTTTTTCTAATTGCCGGAGTTGGCGAAGAGCTTCGGCGATGTCGATTTGTTCTTCTTCTTCAGTAGTGTCGACATATCGAGCGATGTTTAGGTTGTAGTCATTTTCTTTGATTTCTTCGAGAGAAACGACACGACAATATTTGTCCTGATCTTCCCATTTTTCAAAGGCAGATACGATCTTATCGATGTCCTGGTCACGAAGGACATTTTGGTTCTTTCCTTCTTGATAGTCGCGCGATGCGTCAATGAACAGCACGTGCCCTTTTCGCTCCGGCGCTTTGTTGCGATTTAGAATAAGGATACATGCTGGAATACCCGTTCCATAGAACAAGTTAGCTGGTAGGCCGATTACTGCCTCTAACAAATCTTCTTCAAGGATACCTTGGCGAATTTTCCCTTCAGCGCCTCCACGGAACAAAACGCCGTGCGGCATGACGACACCAGCGATTCCTCGGTGGTTGAGTGTCGCGATCATATGCTGGACGAACGCATAGTCTCCCGCGGTTTTTGGCGGCAAACCAAAACGGAAACGGCCATATGGATCGGCTTCGGCTTCCTCGCGTCCCCAGTTTTTCAACGAAAACGGCGGATTGGCGATGACTCGATCATATAAAAGCAATTCTCCATTTTCATCCAGCAATTTCGGTTCGCGAATCGTGTCACCTTTTTCAATACGATGATCGCTTAAGCCGTGCAAAAGTAAGTTCATTTTTGCAATGGCCCATGTGTTTAAGTTCTTTTCTTGTCCATGTAGTGTGAGGTTGCGAGGGTTGCCTCCCTTTTCCTTGATGTAGTCAACAGCTTGAATAAGCATTCCCGCGCTTCCAACCGTCGGATCGCATATACGCATCCCTTCTTCTGGTTTGATGAGTTTGACGATTAGACGAACAACTTGGGAAGGCGTATAGAACTCGCCACCTTTTTTCCCTGCGTCGTCGGCGAATTGTTTAATGAGGTATTCGTAAGCACGTCCGAGAATGTCCGGATCGGATAAGTTTTCGTTGCGCAAGTCGATTTTGCTGAAATGTTGAAGCAGCTGCATTAGCAGCTTATCCGGCAGTTTTTCTTTGTCGTTAAAGTCGATGCTTGCAAGGACTCCTTCGAGGGATGGATTTTCCTCCTCCAATTCTTCGAATGCCTTATTGATTGCTGCACCGATGTCTTGGGTAAGAGAAGTGATATACGACCAGCGCGCCCGTTCCGGCACAAAAAATTGGTGCTCGTCGCGGTCGTACCATCCGTAGTCTTCTCCTTCTTCGCGTTCGATGCGTTCTGCTGTTTCGACGAACACGTCATTTAGTCGTTTCAAAAACAATAGACCGAATATGTAGTTTTTATAATCGGAGCTATCGATTGACCCCCGTAGTATATTGGCAGATTCCCATAAATGGGATTCAAGTTGTTGCAGTGTTAGTTTTTGTGTTGTCAATTCCATCGTGTACCCCCTGTGAATAGTAAATATGGTCTAATTTTATTTTACAGATGATGTAAGGTTTTGTCTTGAAATAACGTGAAAAATTCAAGTTTATAAACTAGCAGTAGTTTTTGTATATATATAAAAATATAGGTTCATCACCAAAAGATGTACTTGCACCTGTCATGAAAGTATGTTAGCTGTTTCCAGCCGAACCCGCAGTGCAAAACGCTGGATATTTCGGTATCCGTACTGTAACGGTCTTCATATTGTCAAATAACACCTTCTTCGGAACCCCGCCAAAGTACTTGAAGCTCTGAATCAGGCATTCCATTAAGTGTTCCTGATCCTGGCTGGTCGTAAATACCGCGTATTTCATCCGCGAATAGCCTAACACAGCCACAAATAGCGATAACTTGACTTTTTTCCCTTCGATCACGACCTCCCCAACTTCTTTCCAATCGACTTGCATTTGTTCGCCAGGAAGCGTTTCATAACGAACGGTGTATTTCTTTTTCGCCGTCTCTCGGAAAGGTTTCATATAGTCTTTTAAAATCGTCTTTCCTCCCGTATAGCCCTGTTGTCGAATTTCAAAAAACAACTTTTCGCTATTAAACACCCCATCTTCTAACATTCGTTTTTGAAGATACGGCTTAAATGGATCTAACTTGCTTTTTCTTTGTTTTCGCTTGGATTTGGAAGGAGGATTGGGGGAGTGAATATATTTTCGGACGGTTTTCCGATCGATCCCCAATTCCCTCGCAATATCGGAAATACCCATTCCCCTTTCATACATCTCTTTGATCATAAAAAATTCCCCTCTCGTAATCATGAACCATAGCTCCTCTCATTGACACTATGGTTCTATTGTAAGTGGGGAATTTTATTCCGGCTATATTGGGGATTTTATCATCGGCTTTAACAGTTACCTTTAGTTCAGGCAGAAAATAGGGAGATTTAAACTCTTCCTTCTAACCTTCCCTACTTGGAGGCTGAATAATTACAAAAATTTTTCTTTAACAAGGGGAGATATTGAGAGATTTTTAGTTAAAATAGAAACGAAGGTTACCAATTGTTGTCTTAAGAAGTGAGGGATATGATGCAATTTGAATACATTTATCTATGCTTATTAAACAACGAGCGCCCCTCAATTCAAGAATTTGATCAATTTATAGAGACTTTGAGGGTCAGGATACGTGCTGAATTTCGTTATCGTTGCAAACGTTATGACTTAGAAAAAAATGAATCGATTATCGATGAAGTTTTATCGGATACACTTGAATGTATTTCTCGCTATATCTATAAATTTTCTCCCGAAAAGGGCAATTTCTTAAGATGGACATATGGTATTATTAGAAATCTTTGTTTAAATTACGCAAATCGAAATTATAGTTTCGATAAGATAGGTGTAGATCACGCAACCCTGCTACCAGATGATGAAAAAGAGAATGGAGATATATTTGAATATTTACTAAGTACCTCGGAAATTCAAAAGTCCGCTGAGTCGAAAGTTTTAGAAGAAGAAATGTTACAACATATCCGTATTGCCTTAGATAGACTTCCGCAAAAGCAATACATTGTTATGTATCTCCACTATCTTGAAGGTTTAAGTATTAAAGAAATATCAATCAGATTACAAGTTGATGCAAAGAATGTTTCTAGAAATTTATACAAAGCAAGAAAAAACATGTTGAAGTATCTAACAGAAATGGGATATAGCATTTTGGAAAAAGTCGAGTCTAATTAGAAGGGTGAACAATAATATGAAATATGATAAAGATGCTAAAGTCTACAAAGCAAGGGCAAAGGAGATATTCCAGCGCCCTGCTTTGTCTAGTGAACACTTCTTAAATATATTATTTAATAATAAAGAAAACACGTCTAACATTAACGAGGAATTGGTATTTAGAACAGAAAAAGAAGATATCCCATCTCTTTGGTTCGGTGAATTTTTAATGAACAAAATTGAACAAAAGAATTTAACCCTTAAAGAACTGTCCGTAAAAACTTCTATTGATTTAACTGTTTTACACCAACTTTTAGAAGATGAAATATTTCCATGGGAGAATAACAAAGAAGATATCATAAAACTCTGTATGGTTTTACAAATTTCTCTACAAGAACTAAAAGATCAGATAGACATAGTACCTATAGAAAGACATAAACTCGTAAAAAGAATCAAACAAGAGAGCATACACATCGCAGCACGTTCAGATAAGAATTTATCAAGTTCCGAAAGACAGAAGAAACTGCTAGATTCCTTAGTTAGAATAGAATTAGAAAAGCAAAAAGAATACAAAAAAGATTTTCTTAAGTATTTAGAAGAAAATTTTAATATCTAACTTTATTCAGTAACTTGTATGCAGATATAGAATACCAAAGAGATTGCTCGCTTACCTGAAATAAATGAGACAAATTCTTTGGAGAATATCCCTTTTTTAAATACTGTGTAAGGAGGTATTTAGGCATCAGCAATCCAGCTGCAAAAGCATTTGCTTCTTCTTCCAATGGTTTATCTGGATTTGAGTCCGTTATGTAATTTGAAAAATCAGTCCACTTTCTTTGATTGTGCTTTAAAAGGATATGTCCTAATTCATGGGCAAGTGTAAAACGTTTATGGTAGATATGTTTATCCTTGTTTAAAGTAATATCTTGTTTATTTAAATCAACAATCGCTGAGATGTCGTTATCTAAGGAAATTTCACGTATTTTAATTCCGTATTTGTTCTGAACCAAGTCAAATATGTCAATGGGGGGAGTCTTTATAGAATTCGTTCTAGCAATTTTTTCTCCAAAATTCCGAGCCGCGGTTGTTTCAGATTTCTTTTGATCATTTTCATACTGGAAGCCTTCTAAAGATTTAAACATTTTCTCCCTCCATTACAAAAAAATTTTTATTTAGTAGGGGATATTTTGATAGTTCTTGTTAATAAGAAAGTGAAAAGGTGCTACCGAGGGAGCACCTGTGAAGGAAAAGTTTAATAATACACTGATTGGAGTGATCTACATGAAAATTGTTTTACAAGATTGTACAGTTATTATTAATAATACATCAAGATATAACAACAAACAATATGACACTGTTCATGTTGAGACACTTTTGGTAACCGATCAGCCAATCCAACAAGAACTTTCTTGGTATGTACCAAAAGGAGTTTCATTACCACCGGAGATTGCGCAGCTATTAAAAACTCAACAATTAAAAATGTATCCTCAGCGAGAAGACACCTTACTTTCTGGAACAGAAGACATCATTGATCAGTCCAAGCAAGGCAATTTAGCAGAAGTTATTTCTGATGCATCTAAGTTAATTCTTCGCGCAACGTTGGAGAGAAAACCATTAACTCCAATTGCCGGTGCTTCAAATGTTTATATGTTATCATATGATTATAAGCTTTACCCTCTCCATGATGTTGACCCTAACAATAACACATTTGAATTTTACATCGTTTTACCGTTTGATGGACTTGAGCTTGCTGGAAACGGAAGAGTTCAAATGACTATTTTGACACCTATTCAAGCTCAAATTGATACAAATGCAACAAAAGGGATTGCTCATACTGGACAGGAAATTAGCGAGATGGTCTACGATATTCCTCATACGCAAAGAAAAGCCATATCATTTGCTTGGCAACAAGACCCGGAATTTATCGTAAGATATCACTATTAAAATAAAAGAAGTATAGCCTAGTTCCCTCGGCAGGCTATACTTCTTTTATTTTATCGAAGAATAAATCTATTTCCTCAAAACTTTGGCAACGCCTCCACGGCATCAGCAAGATCACTATAGCTATCCTTTAAATATCGAGACGTTGTAGCGATATTGCTGTGGCCGGCGAGCCTCCGTACTTTCTCGATGTCATTGTTCGTCGCCTTTAACATCCACTTGCAAAACGTATGTCGGAACATATGTGGAGTTAATTTTTTATTCGGCAGGCTGTAGCTTTCGATCATTCGCTGAATGCCTCGGACCGAAAACTTCGGCGAGCGTTGGCTGTAAAAGACGTATGGCGATGCGGCCACATGCGGTTTCTTTTTCGCCATTTCCGCACGAAACTTCAGCCAATCCTCAAGTTCCGCCAGTAGGATGTTTGAGATCGGTACGGTCCGGACCTTCATTCCCTTCCCCACGATCCGAATTCGTTTCATCTCTAAATCTAAGTCCGTCAATTTTAAGTTTGATAACTCCTCTACTCGCAATCCTGCATAGGTAAGCAGGTACACCACTGCACGGTCCCGACGATATTTCTCTTCAGGATCGACTCCCCGGCTTTGCACCGGTTTTTTCCGCATCCGATGCAATAAGTCCTCGAATTCTTCTTCTGTGAGCCACATGATTTTTTCGTTATCTTCATCGGCTGATTTTAAATCCTGGATGTCTTTCATTGGGTTCTGTTCAATCTTATGGTGTTCCACCGCCCACGCATAGAAGCTTCGCAGCGAATTCAGACGGCGATTGATCGTAGAGATAGCCAACGGTTTCCCTTCCGCCGGATTCAACATTTGCTGGATCCATTTGCGGATGTCGGCTGACGTGACGTAATCGCCCGGACGAATATGTAAATCGTTGAAAAAGATATTCAAGTCATTCGTATAGGAGATGATCGTGTTTGGGGAAGCTCCCTTTTCCTGAAGGTAAGTGACATACTCGTTGAGCATCTTTTCCACCCTTTCACTTATGCGACGAGTTTAAAAGGATTTGAAAAGCAAATAATCAGCTGGAAAAATAACATTATATGACGAGTATATCATAAAAAAGAATCAATTGTTAGTCATATAATGTATATTATATGGCCAGTTTGGATGATGTATAAAATTTTGTGTAAAGCCATTGTGCTAGACCAAAAGAAAAAGGTAGGGTATTCTCTGATTTGGCTAAAAACAACCTTTCAGAGAAAGGAGAACCCTACCTATGTCTAAAAGTATACCGAATTTATGAGGATTTGCCGAAGCGTAGGAAGCCCTTCAACGAATGTTTGAAGAACGTTATCATTAACCAAATACTGTAAATAAACAAAATAGGGGGATTCTCCCTTTCCACACAGGAGACTGAATATTCAGTCTCCTGTGTGGAGAAAATCAGTCCCCTATCAATTCAAATCCATTTCAGAGAAACCCTACCCCATTACATTACACAAAATTCTTGACGGTACCCGGCTTCACTAGAATTTTCAAAACCGAAAAGCACATAGGCCAAAGATGCAAGTGTTCATCGTATATTACGAATAGCTTTTAGTCACTTTAATTTTTCTTTCGCTAATAAATTTCTTTTGTCGACCAACAACCCGTACTACTTGCTTTATATACTGTTTTTCAGGTGGGCACGGTGCTTTTCCTGTTTCAATCCTAATTAGAGGACAAGCAGATCCTTGACAAGAAGGTCTTAGGAAGCACTTCTTACAGCCCTCATCTTCAGATTCATCGTTCATAACCCACAAAGCAAATTTATCTATATCTATTCTAAAGTTCCCATCTTTTTCAACTTTTCCAATCTTATTTTTTTCATTATATAACGCTACTGTACACTTATATAAAGTACCGTCTGATCCAATTACATAAGAATTAGGATCAGCCGCATAACATACATAACCACCAGGTTGAAGAATGCTACCTAATGTAGTCGATAATCCCTGATTTAAAGCATCTTCACACAAACTTAGTGCTACTTTTGCTCTTATTTTTGTATCAAATATATCTAAATCTTCATCATTCGGTCCGCCCCATCGACCAATAGGAAAGTAGTTGACGTGAAACCTTCCATCGTTGGAAAACGTTTCGGAAAGCTCTTTTGTAAGATCGCGTATATAAGGTTCATTACTTTTATCGAAGTTGACACGTATCCTAACCTGAAAATCATATCCCAAACAACTCAAATTTTTCAAATTATTAAATATCCTTTTGAAAGTTCCTTGTCCTCCCACTAACTTACGTGTTTGATCATGAATATGTTCAGGGCCGTCTATAGTTATCTGGAAATTGTCAACACCTAGCTTTAATAATTTTGTCGCCGTATCACTGTTTAAAAGGAATCCATTAGTAGTAATACCAGCACGAAACTTGAAATTGTACTTTTCACTTAATAAAAGGAATTGATTTGATAATTTTTCAATAACATCTAATGCGAGAAGAGGTTCTCCTCCAAACCAATGGACATTCAAATTTTTTAGTTGAGTCCCTCTTTTCTCAACATATTTTATTACACCTTCAATAACATCATCCGACATTTTTCCTTTCTCAAAATTTTCATAACAATATGTACACCTAAAGTTACACTGTTCAGTGACTAAAAAAATCAAATACATATTTTCAGGATTTCTTCCTTTGATTTCATGTAAAATTCGGGCTCTTTTAAATTCGTCTACATTACTTTTGATTAAAAAGCCATAATTAGCAAGAATCTTTGCAGTATCATCAAGCTCATCACATCCCGATCGGAGAATATTTTTAATCTTATTAGCATGAGCTTGTGGAACACGTAAAAATGCCCCCGTATAAGTATTACATATATAAAGATCCCCATTCTCTTCATGGGAAAGAATATTAAATCGCGATGCTACCCATCTATCATTCACATCTGATTTTACCTCTTTGGGAATAGTAGAAAACGGCTCCATTTTTACCCCTCCTATAATCAAGGGATAGCTTAATATAGCTATCCCCGATGACAAAAGAATATGATCAGCATCCTCCGCAGTTTGTGTTAGTCGGTGCAAAAGAAAGAAGAACGTCTTCTGCTGTTGGATTCAAGACATCGAAGCCTTCATCAAGAATTTGAAGCATTTCCTGATTCATGCAATTCACCTCCTTTCAATTCATTGTCTGACTGCTGTATATGTCTCTGTATATACTCAGCTACTGTATATGGGGGAGGTACATGTCCATAATCTACTTTTTCTCCGGTTGCAGTTATCCATGCATTTCCACTAGGAAATACAACTTTATGTCCAAAACTGATCAGCTTTTTAGCATTGTATTGTGTAACTTTTGCATCCCACATGTTTGGCCCCATATTTGGGAAAAAGACAACAGGTCTTGGAGAGCATAAAACCAGCATGGTTAACAAATTATCAGCTATTCCGTTTGCACACTTCGCTAAAGTATTAGCAGTACAAGGCAAAATTATGAAAATATCCGCCCAGTCATGTAAAAAGGAATGAGGAACTCTATTTCGTGTATACTCCTTTGGAAAATCGTACATATCCTGATATGCAGGAGCATCAGCGTGCGCCGCCAAAAAATTGACATCAATAAATTTCTGAACGTTCGATGTACAAACTAGTCTAATGTTAGCATCTAGTTTTTCTCTAAAAACTCGTAAATACATAGGTAATTCAACAACTCCTGAAGAACCTGTAACGCCAACTAATATATTCAAGCTTAACACCTCCTTTACATTACAGTTTCTCTTGGCGTACCTTTTCTCTCATTAATTAATAACGAACATAAACTAGTAACTATACCCAAAGCACCTGCAATGAAGAAAAGATATTTTATATTGAAATAATCAACACTGACCCCAAAAATAAACTGGGCTACTGGCGTTGATAGCATTGAAATCGCCATCATAATACTATTCACTCTTCCTAATAAATGAATAGGCACAGAATGTTGAACAAAAGTAGGTATAAGGACTCCTATAAAACCAGTAATTAAGCCAATTACGAAAACGAAAATTAGAATAATCAAAAAGTGTTGGGTGAAACATAGTGCGGCAATACCAGTAGCTTGTAAAAGAAAAGATAAATATATAATCTTCAATTCAACCTTGTGAATGCTTTTAACTGAAAAGATTAAACCAGTTAACAAACTTCCCATTGACATCGATGAATATATATATCCTAAATACTTAGCATCATCACTAACATTTTTAGCTAAAAAAGGGAACAATACATTAACCCCGTTTGCTCCAATATTTACAAAAAACATAGTTATCACCAAATAAAAAATCATTTTTTGTCTATTCAAAAAACTAAAACCGAGTCGTAAATCCGAAAAGTAAGAAGTGTTGTCATTATTGTCGTTCATATTTTCAAGATGACTATTTTTAGAATCAATAAACAAAATGAAAAAAGTTGAAAATACATATAAGATAGACATGGCGATCAAGGAACGTTCGATTGAGATTGATTCAACCATCCAAGCGGCGATTAAAGGACCCAAAATGATCGTTGTTCTTACAACAGTGAAGTATTGACTATTGAGACGACTTAAATATTCAGTAGCGACTAATCTTGGCTTTATTGATTCTGAGGCTGACCAATAAAAAGCATCAATCGCTCCAAACAAAACGGAGACCATTATGAGAATGACAAAAGAGACAGTATGATCCCATAACAGAATAGCCAAAACTAACACAATGATTGCCCTTATCATGTCTGACAACCACAGAAACAACTTTGCCCCTATTCGATCAATAACCGGTCCGCAAAGAAGCCCAGCAATAAATCTCGACAAACCTAGGGAAAATAAAACTGCTCCCATCAAAAAACCTGATTGTAAAACATCAGCAATATACCAAGCTATAACAACACTGTATATGATGTCCCCCAAGTTGGAAAGAAACGTTGCTATACAAAATTTTGTAGCGTTCAAAATGATCACCCTTAGAAAGATTGAGACTAGGCATGTAATGCACTTGTGAAACAGAACAAAATCAAAACATAGGATAAGGGGCGGTTTTAATATAACTAAAGATTCATTATATTACAATTATCACAATAATTATTTTATTCGTAAAATACGGTACCGTCAAGAATTTTGTGTAATGTAATGGGGTAGGGTTTCTCTGAAATGGATTTGAATTGATAGGGGACTGATTTTCTCCACACAGGAGACTGAATATTCAGTCTCCTGTGTGGAAAGGGAGAATCCCCCTATTTTGTTTATTTACAGTATTTGGTTAATGATAACGTTCTTCAAACATTCGTTGAAGGGCTTCCTACGCTTCGGCAAATCCTCGCAACTTTCGCCCTGCCCATTTCTCATTAAAATCTTGAATGGTCAAATACACGATTTTTTCAGCGGCTTCTAAACTATTCAAACTGTTCATCGGTTTTAGGCGTTTCCGAATCTCCTTGATCGTTCGTTCGATGGCATTGGTCGTGTAAATCACACTTCGAATACTGCTTGGATCATCCATAAATGTAAGGAGGACATCCAACTCATTGGCCCAAGATTGAACTTCTCTTGGATATTTGCTGGACCATTTCGACTCAAACTGTTGAAACATTTGTAACGCCATCTCCTTATTCGGCGCGCGATAAATCAGCTTGAGATCCTCGGCCACTTCGAATTGGTCTTTTTTCCGAACACGATGGAGCGTGTTGCGGACTTTGTGAACGACACAACGCTGCACATCGGCTTTCGGATAAACCGCCTTAAAGGCTTCCTCCAACCCCGGTAGTCCATCGAATACGCCCAGAAGCACTTCCTTTACGCCCCTGTTGTATAGTTGTTGAAGAATCTCCTGCCATACATAGGCGCTTTCCTGTCCCCCCACAAAGAAATCAAGAATTTCGCGATATCCTTCTTCATTCACCCCTAACACCACATAAATGGCTTCTTTCTCTACCGTATCCCGGCGAAGTTTCACGTACAAGCCGTCCAAATATAAGACCGAATAACGCTGGTGTAGTGGACGAGCGTGCCATTTCTCGATGTCTTCCTTCACGACATCGGTAATCCGGCTGATCGTCGCAGGAGAATAGGTGCTTCCTAGAATTCGTTCGATAAACTTGCCAATTTCACGCGTGCTCATGCCACTTTGGTACATCCTAATGATTGCTTCCTCCAGCCAGCCCGTGTGGCGTTGGTAAGGGGCAAACAGCTGCGTTTGAAATTCTCCGTTTCGGTCTCTAGGGACCAAAAGACCTTCAATCCGACCGTATTGCGTATCTAGATTTCGCTGATAGTAGCCGTTTCTCATATTCGACGTTCCAGCCTGTTCAATTTCGAGGAAATTTTTAATTTCTTCCCGCATGATCAGTTCTAATTTTTCCTTTACAAACTGACGAATAACACTTTCCAGTTGATTTGCCCAGTCGACATTCGGTATACTTTTAGACATAGGTAGGGTTCTCCTTTCTCTGGAATGTTTTGGTCCAAATCAGAGAATACCCTACCTTTTTTCTTTTGGTCTAGCAAAATGCTTTACACAAAATTTTATACATCATCGGAAAAATGAAATAATTAACTAATAATTTTCTAACTATTGGCGGCGAAATAATTTTCTAAGAAACATGTACACCATAAATCGACTAAAATCAGTATAATCAAATATGTTAAAGAGAAGAAGTTAATA
Source organism: [Flavobacterium] thermophilum (assembly GCA_900450595.1). Lineage (GTDB taxonomy): Bacteria > Bacillota > Bacilli > Bacillales > Anoxybacillaceae > Geobacillus > Geobacillus thermophilus. The sequence goes on along the minus strand of UGGS01000003.1, from coordinate 11,504 downwards.
CTATTACCCTTTATTATCCTAATAGAGAAAAAAGATAAGGGAACACTTAAAACTCCTATTAGTATTCGAGATACCCATTTTAAACTTTTTAACTGTCTTTCGTTCAATTTAATAACCGTAGAATTGAGTAACAAAATTCCTACAATTAAGGAAATTACAAAGGGCAATCAACTGTTAGCAATATATTGCATCCCATTTCCAAAATAAGAGACTGTTGTTCCAATAAAATATAATAAAAATGCTCGATTTTTGAGCAATTCTACTCGCTGTGCATGAATACTACTCATGCTCGATCTCTTCTGCATAATCAGGCGTGTTGATTATCCAATAAAATCCAAAGGGTATAGAAAAAAGAGCACCTTTCCTGTAGAATGTGAGTAACGACACAAACAAACCCAGGAGGTGCTCTCTATGAACAAGCATACCACACTCCCGAATTTGATGCAAAAACTTGTTTCGGATGGAGTCAGTCAAGACTTTGTGGAGAACATTTTTTCGGTTCACTACGGGCGTTGTCAATCACTAGTTAGCGAACCATTTTCAGGAATTCATATCGTAAGCGCTTTCGGACTCTCATCCCTCATCTTGAGGCGATGATACGATATTCCATTTTTTTACACCCAACCACCATCCCGGAGCGCCGACAACGCTTGATGGATCGGTGTCCCGGATGACCGCTGCAGACACGGTAGATTCTGACGCACCACATCTGCCCATAACCGTCCGGCCTTCCGTTTGGCCTGTTCGATCCGCTTGGACTTTGTTGAGGCCGAGGCCGCCGTTCGGGTCTCTTCTTCCTCCACCAACTGCCCATTTCTCCGCCAAATCCCGTCGATTCGGGCCGCCATCGCCCTCAGAAACGCCCGAAGCCCTTGGTCTTTCCAGCTGCGGCGGGATTTCACCCGATGCGCAAACCGGCTCATCACGCTCTCGGCGTGGCCCATCGGACGCATGCCGGTCGTCTCCACCCCTTGCTCCGACAGCCACTCCCGATAGTCCCGGATGCATCCCGGCATCGACTCGATCCGGCGGATCATGGCAGCCATCTGCTTCTCTTTCGCTTCGTCCTCCAACGTGCCGACCGCGCTGTTCAGCTCCACGAGAAGCCCCTCTTCGTCTTGTTTCGCCAGCTTCTTCCGCACCTCCCGCCAACGCGGATGGCCGGACAGACACTGACGCAGCTCCCGCGCCACATGAAATCGATCCAGCTGAAAGCAGGCTCGCTTCCCAAAATACTCCCGGCAGGCCGTGATCCACGACGCCGCGTCGCCGTTGATGATCAACAGGTCCCGGCACGGATCATAGGCATATTCGTTCATCAGCCACTCTTCAAACCGTTCCCACACGTCTCCCTCCCCTTCATGGAGGTAGTGGCGCCGGTTCACGAGCTCAAGCTGCGAACCGTTTCGTTTCCATCCCTCGTGAACCGCCAGGATTTTCTCTTCTTTCGCCCGTTTCCCTTTCCCCTGGCGGGAAATGAACAGCCCATCCGCCTCCACAAACAGCACTCGGCCGTGCCGTTGGGAAACAGGGTGGTGCAGCGAGACAGGGGCCTCCAGCACCAGTTGGCGAATCGCCTCGTGGCTTAGGACCGCATACCCCACGATCGACTCCAACGTACGGGCTGCTTTGCGGTAGGAAGAGCACTCTACGGCCAACTCGACCGCCGTTTCCTCGAGGCAAGGGCTGATCGACTGCGCTCCATCAAAGCCCAGTTCGGCATCCAGCAAGAAGGTATACGCCCCCGCCTGCCGATCATAGTAGTAGTTCCGTCGAAACGTCACTTCTCCAAACAGCGTTTGGATCGTGGTCGGCCGTTTGTCTTTCAGCTGATACCGGCGCTTGTCCCGCGCTTCCGCCAGTTGTTGATCAACCTCCTCCAAAAGGGCCGCCAACAAGACAGCGAACACCTTTTGAAGAGTTCTGACTAATTGTTCCTCCAGCTCTTTTAATAAAGGCCATTCTGTGGTAAGATGTTTCATGGACTCTCTCCCTCCTGTTTTCGGTTGATGTTGACAATCACCATCATAGCAGGGAGAGAGTCCTTTTTGCATGACATTTGCTTTTTTCTACCGCGCTTCGCTTGGTGGCCCCGACGAGCGTCGCGAACAAAAGTTCGCAACCCTCGTCGGGGATCATTTCGGAATGTCACCCACAAATATTTTACTCACACTTCACGCTGGGGTTGACGCTGCAGCTTTCCAAACCGGTCATCAAGCATCTCATTCATATTGTCGATGCCTTGACCACCAAGGGATTCTCGGGAACATTGACTGATATTCATTACTGGAGCTTTCATCCGAATCATCGAACGACGCTCAGTCACTTTTTCACGAAAAGCCCTTGGAACGAGGAAAGGCTGCTTGGGAAGCTTCAAGAGTGGATCCTTTCCCAGGTCGAACGACTGGCCAAACGGAAGAATCAACCCCTTTTTGTTTCGATTGATGATACGATTTGCCAAAAAACGAAGCCTTCGTCACGGGCTGTGCACGCCATTCAAGGGTGCGACTGGCACTACTCGCATAAAGATCATCAATCGGTCTGGGGGCATTCGCTCGTTTGGCTGATGGTGCACACCTTCACGCAGGCGTTCCCATTTGCGTTCCGCCTGTATGACAAGAAAGCGGGAAAAAGCAAGATCGACCTGGCGATCGAGATGCTTTCCTCGCTCAAGGTGAAGCGGGCTCAGCCGGTGTATGTGCTCATGGATTCGTGGTATCCGTCCAAAAAGCTCATCGAAGCCTGTCTGAAACAGGGATTCCATGTCATCGCGATGCTCAAGACGAACCGGATTCTCTACCCGAAAGGCATCGCCATCCAAGCCAAGCAGTTTGCCCGCTATATCGAGTCCAAAGACACCCGCCTCGTCACGGTGGGGCAGGAGCGTTATCGCGTGTATCGCTATGAGGGGGCCATCCATGGCCTCGATGACGCGGTGGTGCTGCTGGCTTGGAAGGCGGATCAGCCGATGGCGCCGGAACATCTTCATTGCATCTTGAGCACCGACCGGGAACTCGGGGACGAAGACATCTTGCGTTACTACGCCCAGCGCTGGACGATCGAGTGCTTTTTCCGGCAGGCGAAAGATCAACTGAAGCTGGATGGATACCGCGTTCGCCACATTCGGGCGGTGAAACGGTATTGGGCGGTGGTGCTGTTGGCCTGCGTGTACAGCATCGCCGAATCCCGACAAAACCTCTCCACCGGGCTGGAGCTTCTTCGGTCGCGGAAAGGCCATAGCGTCATAGAGTTCATTTATGACGCTGCAAAGCAAGAGATTCCTATTGATGTGATCAAAAAACAGCTCCGTATCGCATAAGGGGTACCCTGTTTGTCTCTCTAATCATGGAAATTATTGTAATGAAAAATGCTCATCTACAGTATACTTGTTTTTTTGTGTTAAATCACAAAAAGTGATGATGAATCTTTAAAATATGGCAATTATTATGATATGTTAATTAAAGATATTTTTGTATTTATTTGGGGGTAATGGAAAATGAAAAAGATGTCAAGTCAGTATTTATACACCTTTTTATTAGTAACTATTATTTTGTTATGGAGTTATGGATGGGTTCTAACGAAGATTGGATTAAGTTACATGGGACCCTTTACATTTGCGGCTTTACGCTTTTTACTTGCTTCATTTGCGATGATATTAGTTTTATTTTTTTTAAAGCCCACTAGACCAAAAGGTACAGAATGGATTATCCTTTTTATAGTGGGTTTGTTACAAACAACCGCCATGTTTTTATTAATCAATTACGGAATGATGTTTGTAAATGTGAGCAAATCTTCAATACTGATTTACTCGATGCCTATATGGAGTGGAATCCTCGGATATATCTTTCTTCATGAATCATTAAACTATTACAAGGTAATTAGTCTTGTCCTGGGTATTTCTGGTTTACTATCCATTATTGGGTTTGAATTTTTTACTATTCAAAACAAAAGTGTCATTTTCGGTGAATGTTTACTTTTACTAGCTGCTATTTCTTGGGCTGGGGCAAATGTAATTGTTAAAAAATATTTTAGCAATCATAATAAAATTATAGTATCAACCTGGCAAATGATTTTCGGAACCATTGGAGTAGTAGTTGCCGCCATTCTTATGGAGTGGGGTCAACCTATACAGTTTACACCTATAAGTATTTTTATTCTGATATACACAGGAGTTATTGCATCCTCATTCTGCTTTACATGTTGGTATGTGGTGTTAACAAAGCTTGATACTACAGTAGCTTCTATTTCCCTATTATTTGTTCCTCTTGTGGCTATTTTTCTAGACTGGTTGTTACTCGGAGAAAAAATGACTGTTAATATTGCAATTGGAGCATTGTTGGTTACGATTGGTGTTTACTTAGCAACCGTGGCTAAACCTAAAGAAAGGCGTAAAATAGAACGATTTTCTACAAATATAAAAAGCTAAGCAAATTGTCGCTTAGCTTTTATTATTGGACTCATACAACATAAAAGCAAGCATGTCTAGAAAAGGGAATTGTTTCGATAATGCCTGTATCGAAAGCTTTTTTAGCCACTTTAAGACCGAGTGTTTTTATCGCTATCGCTTTCAAACCTCAATGGAGGTACAGAAAGCTGTAGAACGGTATATCACGTTTTATAATCATAAACGATTTCAAAAGAAACTAAACAACCTTACCCCGATCGAATTTAGGGGTAAGCCTACTTAGTGAATCATTCTTTTTTTATTACTGTCTACTTGACAGGGGTAAGACCACTTTTGAGACAGCCTCTTTTAATTTATTATAATTTTACCTGTATTTTTGAAGCGTTCCAGAATCACAAACAACCTAGAATAGCAATCTTGGATGGTTTTTTCATTTTTAATATTATTGTGAAGTCCTAGTCCAAAATAGGTGTCCTTATAAAACCCTACTAAATAATCGCCTGACTTGATCGTATGTGCGTCTTCATAACTTAATTGATCGTCAATAAACGCCAAATAAACTTTCTCAGATTCAATAAAAATAAATGGTATAGGCGATTGTAAATAAATTTTAGCATACTGTGGTTTTGCTGCTTCTTTCAAGTAACTCTTAGTTATAAACACACTGTCTAAGTTTTTGAATTTTTTCCGCAAAATGTCTTCCATTGACAATTGGATAAATGAAATATTTTTTTCTCTAATTTTAGGTTTGTCTCCTACAATCCCAATTTTTAGTTTACTCCCTGAATAAACAGGTGAGTCAAAATTTGCTTCTTGACTACAAGAGGTACATATAAATAGTAATGTTATTAAAATGATAAATCTTCTCATTATTTCCTCCGAATGGATAAAATTTGAAGCTCTTACATTGTATCATAAAAAACAATTCAAAAAAAGTCTTTTTTTTGATTTTTTTTTATTTTATATTTTTAATGTATTTTATTGAAAAAAAGTTATATGGAGGTAATTTATGAAAAAATATTTTTTTATGGTTATGATAACTATATTTGCGTTGTCAGTTTTCACGCCAATCAGCACCCAAGTTCACGCAGAACAAAATGATACAGTCAAAGGATTTGTTCCATTAACAGCTGAAAAAAGTAAACCATTTATTCCGATGACAGATGAACAATTAGAGAAAATCAGAAATTCTAATGAAGACTATGATATAGAGTTAACATATGAACAAGCTGTTAAAAGAACAGCAGAATTAACTGGAAAATCAATTGATCAAATTAAGAAAGAGTATCCAAATACTGAATCTAGCTATTTGAAAAAATCTAATGGAGTTGCAGTGGCGGCTGCTAGTACGTGTAATTGGCATGAAACTTCAACTACGCACACGGTTAAGAGTTATAATGCTAAACTAATTGTTATAGTGAAAGCGTGCAGGGATGGCTCTTTTGGTTGGATAGATACTAACACAAAACCAATGCTACAAGAATTTCAAGCTGGAAGTAAATATTTCCAAGGAACAATAAAAGTTGATTTAGAATCAACAGGTTATTATTATGTTGTAAATGGTAGTTTTTACAATAATACTACAGTAACTCATACAGGAACTACAGGTGCTAATACAGTATGGACTGCTACTTATGCTGTAAGTTCAACATCTAATTACTATGGATCACTATATACGGGTGTTAAGTGGAAACAGGTTACTCCTTAACTTTTAATATCATTTTTTGTAAAAGGATAACTCACAACACGAACGGTTTTAGATAACGAAACAAAATAGATATTATGTTGCATTCGACAATTTCCTACAAAACTAGTAAAACCCCTTGAATATCAAGGGGTTTTTAATTTTTCTCGACTTCGGGAGGGGTTTAAATGTAACATATAGAATATAAATGTTGTATTGAATGAAACGTTTTGGAGGAGATTTCATGAAAACAACTCACGTGAGTTATTGCCAAGTTTGCCATAAAGACTTTCGTCCAAATGAAATCATGTATTATGTCGTGATCGACAATAACATTGTCTGTGGCGACTGTGCGGAAGCTTCCCAGACGAAGGACATCGAACCTCGCATCTATGAAGTTCGAAAGGAAGATATCCATGATTAAACTGCAAGGACAAAACAGCGTCGAACCGATTCGTGATCCCGAAAAAATTCGCGAAATGAAGGAGTATTTGTTGCATCGGTCGTATCGCGACTATTTCCTGTTTACCTTTGGTATTAACTCTGGTCTTCGGATTAGCGATATCCTGCCTTTACGGGTCATGGATGTCAAATATACGGAGCATTTGCGTGTCAAAGAGAAGAAAACCGGCAACGTACGCAAAATCAAGATGACCGCAGCCTTAAAGCAGGAAATTGAGAAATACACGCGAGGAATGGCCGATTCCGATTATTTATTCCCGTCACGCAAAGGAAATCGTCCGATTAGCCGAGAAACGGCTTGGCGGATCATTAACGAGGCAGCCAAAGCGTGTGGTGTGGAAGGACCGATTGGCACCCATACGATGAGAAAAACCTTCGGATATCACTTTTATCAACAGACGAAGGATGTGGCAATGTTGCAGCAAATATTTGGGCATTCGGCTCCATCCATCACCTTACGGTATATTGGGATTAATGATGATCTAATCGATAACGTATTAAAGAACTTCTCACTTTAAATCAAAAGAAATGATTAAAACCCATTTACGCTAAAAATCTCAAATCCTATCAAAAAACAACTAAATTTGATATTATTATGTAAAGTTAAATTAGGTGTAAGGTGGGGCTTTCAGTGGGGGTTGTAAATCATACAGATATGTTGAACAAGATTCGTAAATTAGCCATTGTTTCATTGTTCTCCGATGACGATTTAATGGACTTATTTGTATTAAAAGGCGGGAATGCTATTAATATAGCTTATGGTATTAATGATCGTTCTTCAATGGATTTAGATTTCTCAATGCGACAAGATTTCGGAGAAGACTATGACTTAATCAAGCAGAAAATATGTAATGCTATTGAGCAAACATTTAGCGACGAAGGATTTAAAGCTTTTGACATCAAATTATATCCAACACCAAAAGTTGTAAGGGAAGAGTATAAGGATTTTTGGGGGGGATATACCCTAGAATTCAAAGTAATTGACGAAGAACACTTTAACCAACTAGGTGGCAATGTTGATGATAATGTAAGAAGAAATGCTATTGTCATTGGTAGTAACCAAGAAAAGAAAGTGACGATTGATATTAGCAAATATGAGTATGTAGATACGAAGCAGGAAGTAGATATAGATGGTTACACAGTCTATGTATACACTCCTTTGATGGTGATCTACGAGAAGTTACGGGCTTTATGCCAACAAGTAGAGTATTATTCCACTCATATCGTACCTACTAACCGTAAAAGGAGAGCACGCGATTTTTTCGATATATATTCAATATTGGAAAAGTTACCCAAAATTGATATATATAACCTAGATAACCTTAAAATTATGATAGAAATATTCAAAGTTAAAAAGGTGCCGTTATTTTTACTAGAAAAGTTACGTGAAGATAGAGAGTTTCATAGAGAATCCTTTCATGGAGTAAAAGATCATGTAAGTGCAGGTTACCAATTACAATCCTTTGACTTTTACTTCGAAAAAGTTATTGCAATAGCAGAAAATATTGTACATATTCTAAAAGAAGCTAATTTATATGAGCAAGAGGAAGTAAAAAGTGGTCATTAATCATTGACCACTTTTTTATAATCCTCTAGGGTAGTATACTCTCCATCGATCCGAGTAATCTTTATCGTGAATTTGATAAGTTAAATAAAAATCATATTTAATTTCGAATTTGTTTAGCAAGCTCAGGATTCTTTCTTCATATCCAGCTTTCTCTAAATAAAAACCTATTAATTGATGATAAGGATACTTATAATCCATCTTTTTTAAATACGAAAGTAGACGATTAACAGAAAATTTACCTTTTGCGACTTTGAAAGCTTCAAGCACTTCCTCCACGCCACCTGCATATAAAGGTCGTACAACTACATCGATTAGTGTCCTCTCAATATTTGTTACCTCAAGTGGCCTAGATAACTCAAATGAAACCATTTTTTTAACACCTAATTTATTTTGGTATTTACCATTTAATAAATAAACTTTGTATTCCTTATTATCAAGTGTAAAGCGAGCAATTTGATTAGTCTGTCTCATTGGACGAGAAAATGCTAAATCAATGTCTTCTTGGAGCATATCATTTTTCTCTTCTTCAATATATTTTGGTCTTTGTTCCAAATTTGTATATATGTTTTTAGGTACATTTTGTGTCAATTGATGAAGAAATAAGGCGCTGTAATGACTTAAATATGAATTTTTTCTTAAAGATACAGCAATTTCAAATGGTGAAGCTTCACCAAATATATATCTAATTATAGTTCGTTGTGGTGTTTCAACTTCAATCTCTTTTATAACACTTTTATCTTTTAGGAAAGATATAAATTCATCAAATGTTGTAATTTTAGGGAGTGTCCATTTAGTTCTGTTTTCAAAAAGGATCCTTTGCATTTCAGATACGGAAAAAATATTCTGATTTAGGCTTTTGAGATGTTCGGTAATTAAAGGTTTTACGTGTTGGAGAATTTGAAATCGGTTTAATCTTGGCATTAGGATCGCTCCTTAATTCGTTCATTAATTAATGATATGATATAGTATATATACTATATCATATCGCACTTTAAAGGGTTGTCTATAATTAAAAATTCATTGATATTATAAGGTTTCCACTTAAGTTTTGTTATAAATAATACCCCTCCTCACATAGTATATATACTATGTGAGGATACATATATAACTGCAAATGCAAATATGATTGGCGATGTAGTTATTACTTCTGATAATCTTAATTATGTTGCATTCCAAGATTGAAAAAGTTTGTCTTGGCGCATTTTTAGGCCGTTGCATTTAAAAAAATGCAACAGGCTAAAAATGCGTTTTATTTTTTACCTCCTTCCCAAGTACGCTCCTTCCTTTGCCTCACCCCATTATAATTTTTGCTTGTTAGGCGCGTAAAGGGTCTGCGCTCTTCGGACGGCTTGGGGAAGCCAAGTCGGCTAACCAAGCCTAAAAAGCATCGCTTTTAAGGCTTGCTAAGTCATTGGGCTTCCCACAAGCCGTCAACGAATCGCTTGATACTTCGTATGCTCCACTTCGTTCCGCACCCTTCTACCCGCCTTCGCGCAAAAATTCCCCCACCGGCAAACAAAGAAAGGAGTGTTCAACCATGGAAAAAATCTACGAAATTCAACGCATCAAACAAATCGTTCAGGAGGTGGGTGAGCGACACAAAATCCGTTGTCCGGAGGATGCAGCAAAAGTGGCAGCACACTTCATCGGCGACGACGACAGAGAAGTGTTCTTAGTCATGTGCCTCAATACCAAAAACGAAGTCGTTGCCGTTCATCGCTGCCATATCGGTTCACTCAACTCATCCATCGTTCACCCAAGAGAAGTCTTTAAGGCAGCAATCCTCAATAACTCAGCTAGCATCATCGTCGCACATCAGCATCCAAGTGGTGACGTCACTCCATCGAGAGAGGATGTTGAAATGACGAAACGGCTAGCAGAAGCCGGAAGGATACTAGGGATTGAAGTTCTCGATCACCTAGTCATCAACTACAAAGCAGAATACACTTCCCTCAAAGAAAGAGGGTTCTTTTCCTGAAGGAAGGTTTTCCTCCTTCCTTCTTCTTTTTCTTTCTTCCCCTTTCTCCATTTTTGAATAGCATCGAGCTTTTCAAAAATGGGCTGTTTTAAAGCGTTGCAATAAAACAGCCATTTATTTTAGGAAAAATGTTGTGATGTACAACATTTTATGCTATTATTGTAGTAACTTACAACAAAGAGGTGGATTAAATGAAAAATACTACACAAAAGATCATCAATCAATTTCCTCAATTAAAACCTTTACTGGATGAATCCAATAAAGAAGTATTGAAAACTTCCTCGACATTAAGTGAGTTAGAAAAGACATTTTTGCAATTGGCTCGATTCTTTGAAAAACCGAATGAGGAAGCATTCTCGCTCCAATTACTATATCAGCACCTTGAAGATGAATGGCTGGAATTTGCGTTGCAACTAATCGTGGAGTTTTTCAGAAACGAAACGTATTTGATTAAAAACCCTAACTTCTCGATCATTAGAGACTCCCAAGACTACTACACCCAAAGTGATTTTGCGCGCTATCTAGAGGATAAAGGAATTCATTTCCCCCAAAACAAGATTGCTGTCTATCGCAAAAGAGGAAAGTTCCCAAAGGAAGACTTAGTAGTATCCGGAACGCCATACTGGTCAAAATATACCGTTGAAAGCTTTGCCAAGCATTTATTGGAGCAACAGAAGAAATGATCAGGGAAAAAATATAGCAAAATTTTGATTGAACAAAAGGGGATACGTTTTAAAAAGCCATAAATGCCCTATAGAGACGCTTTTTCTCTTCCGTATATAAAACCATTACTTTGCAATTGAAGACGCGTTATACGCCAATCTGAGAAGCCGTTTTTTTAAAGGGGGGCTGAAAAATTCAGGATACCTCCCCTTTTCGTATTCCGTGAAAGTATCACTCACAAGTCCACTACAAAACCATGAAAAAAGAGGGCCAATGCCCTCTAGATGATGAAATACAAATCATTCACTTTCCATCAAAAATTACCACGGATTGCTTGAATTTTGCCTGCAAAATAGTAAGATCGCCAACTATCAGCAATATCTACATAGTACGTTCCTGGATTCATATTATAGAAAAAAGCTACACCTGTATTGCCAGGCAAGAGATTAAACTTTTTAAATGCTGTACAATTTCCTGTCGACGCATTGCACAATCTTACAGATAATCCGGATAAATCTGATGGGAGTTTTGCGACGCCGTTATTGTAGTTAACATACCGGACGCCCCAGATGATAATAGAGATATCACGTTCAGTTGAAGTAGCATTCACGGTCAACTCATATTTTCCATCTTCTGTCCTCCAAGAAGCAGGACCAAATTGAGCTTCGGCATGCGCCTGCGAAGTGAAGAAAACACCAAATGCCATCGCAAAGGCTCCAAGGGAAGCCACCAGCTTTTTGAGCAT
>UGGS01000002.1:1085000-1139817 GCA_900450595.1 [Flavobacterium] thermophilum | reverse complement strand
GTCTGACGATGAACAAAAAAGTGTGACGATGATTGGGAAATAAATTGAGGGAGAAGGGAATAGGATTCAAGGGAATCGAGGAAGGTACCTGACGGTGCTTTTCTCGATTCCTTTTTATTTGGAGCAAAAAGAGGGGAAAGGGATAAGGGGAAAGGAATCCTTTTCTCTTTTTTCTTTTCCCTTTTTTCGTCATCCTTTTTTGTTATTTCCCGAAGGGAATGCGTCCTTGTCTCTTCCCCCTATCTCCTTTTTCCCTATCTTTTTCTCGTCAAACTTTTTGTGTGGTATTTTCATCCAAATGACTTTCCATCCCTTGTGGGACAAGGCTTCGAGCAGATGTGAGGCGAAGAAGGGAAATCGTCAAGGTTTTTTGTATTAGAACAGCTGTTGTTAAGTGACAAAAAAAGCCTTATACTCGCGATCGTATCGAAGCGAAACAAATTCAATTCAGTTTGATTGGCAACGAGGATGGGATTCCAATTAGGGAGAAGGAAATAGGATTGAAGGGAATTGAGAAAGGTACCTAAAGGTGCTTTTCTCGATTTTTTATTTGGAGCCAAAAGAGGAGAAATGGATCGTGAATGTTAGTTAATTGATCAAGCAAGGCTTCGCAAAGAGATAAATTAGAATCGAAACAAAAATTTTACATATAAGGGGGTTTATCAAGATAAAAAAATATGGTATAATTTGTAAAAAAATATTCACAAAAGAGGTGATAAGATAAAAAAACTCATTTTATTTTTAATTTTATCATTACTATGGGTTGCTCCTCTCGCAGCATTGGCAAAAGATAATCAGGATATTACAGGAGCAATTAACAAAGAATTCAAAAAAACTCAATGGAGGATGTAAGGGATTTTGTCGAAAAATATTTTTCGGACACCCCTGAGGGGCCGAAAAGCCTTGATAAATCAACATTTCTAGAGGGAGGGTTTTTATGAAGGATATCCGAATGACGGTGGTCCTTACGTTGTTGTTGCTATTGGTGCTAGTTGGCTGTGCCAAACCGAAAGTGGAGCAAACGGTAAAATTAGGTGGTGCGGTCAAAACGATCGGTGACCTAGTGGTGCTAAACGGAAACAGCAATTTGCCAAAAGGCGCCGTCGTGCAAATTGTGATGAAAGAAATCGAGGGGGGCAAACAGGTACTCGAGGAAAAAGTAAACGTTGGGGAAGACGGAAGTTATTCATGGAGCGCGAAAAGACCGGAGCGAGCTAAGGAATATGAGCTGGATGTGATGTTTTTGCCAGAATTGCAGCCGAAGCACGTAAAAGAGAAGTATGGCGAAAAGGGAGAGCTTATCAAAAAAGACTCGTCGGGCAGGGTAGAATATCAAACAGACGGACAAACCTATGTAGGAATTAAAATGTATGACCGCATCTTGAAAATAGGCGATGGAATGGGGAGGACAGCAATCCATGTTAGCAGAAACATTGCCTCCACCGCCACCATCTTATTAACATGCAAGCACTGGCAGCTTACAGATGAAAGGAACATGTAGCAATCGTTTGCCTGTGCTCTGAGGGAGGGATCGGCCTTATGAAGAAATGGAAGCTCGCCTTGACGGTGCTGGCGGATTTGTTGCTTACCATTTTCACGATTATGGCGATTATCGCGTTTGCGCAAAGCTATTCCTTGTTCCCGAGCCCGCAAATGATCACGGTATTTTGGCAGCAATTTCAGCAGCTGTTTTGGAGCTTTTTTTCTATTCGTGATATAACGGTTTCGCTCTCGCAATGGCACAATGCTCCCCTGCTCTCAACGATGATGGAGCCGTATGCCTATTCCCTTGTTATTTTATGGGGGGCGCTGGCTGTTTCCTTCCTTATAGCCGTTACGGGAGCCTACATCTGCTTTTTGCTTCCGCGTCCGCTGCAAAAAATGGTTAAAGAAATCGCGTTTTTTCTTGAGTCGATCCCCGATGTTATTTTTATTTTTTCTACGCAACTGTTTGTCATCTGGGTGTTTAAAAAGACAGATTTGCTTATTGTCAATCCTGTTGCCGGTTTTGACAATGTATACGTGCTGCCGATTGTCATGATTTCCATTTTGCCTTCCATTCTGCTGTTCCAAATGACATTTCTTGCGTTTACGGAGGAAAAAGACAAGCCATACGTCGAATATGCGCTAGCGAAAGGATTGTCAAAAACGGCAGTGCTATGGCGCCATATGTTCCGCAACGCGCTGATCACCGTGTTTTCCAACGTCCAATATTTGTTTTGGTTTATGCTGTCGAACTTGTTAGTGGCGGAATATTTGTTTAATATGCACGGATTGTTCCGGTTTTTGTATGAGCAGCTCCATACGCCGGAAGTAGTGGCTATCGTCTTGCCATGCTGTTTTTGCCATTTTACCTCATTGATGTGGCCGGGAAACGAGTGATTGCTTATTTGACGGGAATCGAGAGGGGGGTGGCGTGATGCGCGCATTCCGCAACGTGTATTTTGCGGCAGGGTTTATCATCGCGGCTGGTCTATTGCTGGCCAGTTTTTTCTATTCTTATTGGCTGAAAGACATCATTCCCCAGCCGCCGAAGCAGATCTACAATGAGGCTGGGCGGCTCGTTGACGTTCCTCCATACCCGCCGAGCTGGGCCCACCCGTTTGGCGTCGATCGCCAAGGTGAAGACGTGTTTTGGAAAGTCATCGATGGGGCGAAATATACGATTGTCACCGCATTGGCGGTCAGTTTGCTGCGGCTTGTGTTTGGGACGGTCGGCGGAATCGTGTATGCTTTTTATTTGCAGAAATTTCGGTTTATTGCCGAGTCCATCGTCCGCGCCTTTCGGTTTGTGCCGGCGATCTTTTTAACGATGCTCTTTTTTGCTTTCATTCCATTGGAGGAGCAAGGAGCTGGAATGGGAGTGTTGATCAAACAACTATTGGTGCTTGCGGCTGTTGCTCTTCCGCCGTTAATGCTGGTCATCGGCAATGATATCGCTGTCTTTTTGCAAAATGAATTTGTCGTTTCTTCCCGGCTGATGGGAGCTGATCACGTTTGGCTCATCCGCAAGCACGTTCTCCCGTATATGCGGCCGCGGCTGTTTTTGCTGTTTACCCAGCAGACGGTGCAGTCGCTCTTGCTGCTTGTGCATCTCGGGGCGTTTCAAATATTGCTAGGAGGCGTAAAAGTTATATATGATTCCGATGGGTTGGGCCCTCCGGAGAAGGTGGCGCTCTCCCTTTCGAACGAATGGTCCGGCTTGATCGGTCTTTCCTATCGGGAAATGATGCTTGACCAATGGATTGTTGTCGGGCCGTGTGTTGCCTTTATCGTTGCCATTTTTGCCTTTAAATTAATGGGAAAAGGGTTAGAGCAAGTGATCGCTGGAAAAGGAAAACGGAAGCAGCGGAAAAAACAGCGGAGTTCATCGGGAAAAACCGCTTCTTTTCCGCCGCAGCAGGGCGATTTTGAATTTGTACTTTATAAGATAGACAGGTGTTGATGAAATTTATGGATTGAAGGAGGGTATCCTATTATGATTTCCGCGAAAGCACGGGCTGTCGATGAAAAACGAGTAATTGGGGGGAGTGCGGTTAAATAGCAGAATCAGGCCTGACGGGCCGAACGGCGGCTTTTTCCAGGATGGAAAGCGAATCGATTGGTAATGGGCGGCGTGGAAGTGAATACGGTGTGCCTGTTGTCTCAATAGGTATGGTCGGGCGTTTCCGTGTGGGGACGTCTTTTCTTTTTGCTGTTTTGCAGAAAAAATTTAATTTAAATCAACGATTATTTATTGATAAACGATAAATCATTCATTACAATAAAGTCGAAAACGAGTCAGTGTGAGGTGTTTCGATGAAACGGGAAACGTTGTTTTTGAAGGCGTCTTTAGTGTTGATCGGCCTTCCGGTTTTGGCATTGTGCCTATTTTTGGTTCCTGCGCTTGCGAAGGTGGCGGTCAAGCTGGTGCCAACGTTCCCTTGGATCAAGTATTTTGTTTATCTTGTGTTTGAGGCGTCCGCGCTGCCGTTCTACTTCGCGTTGTATCAGGCGTTCCGGTTGTTAGTGTATATTGACCGAAACGACGCGTTTTCCGAGGCGTCGGTGAAAGCGTTAAAGACGATCAAACATTGCGCTGTCGCCATCAGCGGGCTGCATTTGCTTGTCTTGCCGCTGTTTTACTTGTTCGCCGAGAAAGACGATGCTCCGGGAGTCATCTTCGTCGGTCTGATTGTGCCGTTTGCGTCGCTTGTCATCGCTGTGTTCGCCGCGGTGTTGCAAAAGCTGCTGCAGCAGGCGATTGAAATCAAACAAGAAAATGAGTTGACCATTTGAGGTGGATGGCATGCCGATTATCGTGAATCTTGATGTCATGTTGGCGAAGCGGAAGATGAGCGTCACCGAGCTGTCGGAGAGAGTCGGGATCACGATGGCGAATTTGTCGATCTTGAAAAACGGGAAGGCGAAGGCGATCCGTTTCTCGACGCTCGAAGCCATTTGCAAGGCGCTCGATTGCCAGCCCGGGGACATTTTGGAGTATCGAAGTGATGAAGGGGAGTCAAATCCGTGAGTAGGGAGGAGACGGCTTGAAAGGGGAAAAGCAAGAGCTAGCGGTGGACGAATCTCCACCGTTTGGCCTCATGATCGTCCGGGTGCGCCAGTTTGGCAGAACGTCGCGGCTGATCAAAGCGTTTGTGCAGCTTGTTCGCTTCGGTTGGGCGCAGGCGCAATCTTGCGTGTTTCCGGTTGTCATTTTTGCCTCATTGGCGCTGACGAAGATCGCGCCGCTTCCGCTATTGCCGCGGTATGATTGGCTGCTTGTTATTTGCCTGCTCATGCAATGGTGGATGGTGCGGTCAGGGATGGAAACGCGGGGTGAACTCAAAGTGATCACCTTGTTCCACGTCATTGGACTTGCGCTCGAGCTGTTTAAAGTGCGCATGGGTTCGTGGTCGTATCCGGAAGAGGGGTATACGAAAATCTTTGGCGTGCCCTTGTACAGCGGCTTTATGTATGCGAGCGTCGCCAGCTATCTTTGCCAGGCGTGGAGAAGAATGAAAGTGGAGCTTGTGCGATGGCCGCCGTTTTGGTTGGTCGTTCCGCTGGCTGCGGCGATTTACTTGAATTTTTTCACCCACCATTATTGGGTGGACGTTCGTTGGTGGCTCTCGAGCCTCGTCATGCTTGTCTTTTGGCGGTCATGGGTGACGTATGAGGTCGGGGGAGTCCGCTACCGGATGCCGCTTGTTTTGTCCTTTTTGCTGATCGGGTTTTTCATCTGGATCGCGGAAAACATTGCCACCTTTTTTGGCGCTTGGCAATATCCAAACCAGGTGAAGGCGTGGAGCCTTGTTCACGTAGGAAAAGTGAGCTCCTGGTGTTTGTTGGTCATTGTCAGTTTTCTCATCGTGGCGACGTTA
Source organism: [Flavobacterium] thermophilum (assembly GCA_900450595.1). Taxonomy (GTDB): domain Bacteria; phylum Bacillota; class Bacilli; order Bacillales; family Anoxybacillaceae; genus Geobacillus; species Geobacillus thermophilus. The sequence goes on along the minus strand of UGGS01000002.1, from coordinate 1,134,454 downwards.
AAGCAAGTGAAAACAATGGCTGTGACAGGGGCAGTGGAGCGTTCACATGAAGATGGAAAATCGTTGTAAGCCGAGCAGGGCGGGGATTTGGCTGGTCGTTGCTCGGCTTTTTCCTTGATGAGCCGCCCGCTCCTCACGGAAGCTGTACCTTGATTTCTTCAATTTGCGCGAGGTGGCGCTGTTCATGGTAGCCGACAAATTCCACCCATTGCTTCAAATTCAGTGGCCCAAAAATGGGATGCGGGAACGATTTGGCTTCCAAGTCAGCCGGATTGGCTTGCTCTGTGATTTGGCGCAACCGTTGCCGCGATTGATGCAATTTTTCTTCCAGTTCGTGTCGAGTGAAAAAGCGGTTGTCCGGGCGGGCGAAATCAGGCGCCTCCACTTTTTTGGAACGGTCAACGGTCAAGTGGATCGGTTTTTCCTCAACCGGCTGGCTCTCGCCATGCTTTAATGTATGGGCGATCATGGCTGCGATCGATGTTTCGATTAAGTACAGGTGTTCGAGCACTTGGGCGATGGTCCAACTCCCTTTCGCCGCCCGGGTGTTCAGCTGTTCGTCCGACAGCCCGGAAACGCTTTTGATCAGCTGTTGGCGCACTCGCTCATTATGATCCATCATGTTTCCCTCATTTCGATGTAGATTTGGTTTCATCGTACGATAAGGAAGATCAACCGTAAAGCCGTTTTGTGTTCGCCGTGATCATGGTTTTGACTTGTTCGATATCTCGGCCATAGTGTGCCGCCACGGCTCGCGCGGAGTCCAATAGCCATAACGGCGTTGTCAGTTTTCCGGCAAACGGGCCTGCAAACGGCCATGGGCCATCGGTTTCAAGGAGCAGCTGCTCGATGGGAACGAGGGATAACAGCTGCTTGTCGCGCTCGCGGTAGCACACTTCCGGCGTGATGGAGATGTAGTAGCCGCATTGGACGATTTGTTTGACCACGGCAGGCTCGGCCTTCAGCCAGTGGAAATGGGCTTGTCGGACACCAGCTTGCAACAAGATGGCCAAGGCGGTTTCGGCGCGGTCGTAGACGGCGTGAAGGGCGAGCGGCAAGGAGGCATCGGCGGCGATGGCCGCGATTTCGGTTAATCGTTCTTGATACGCGGGCAGCTTGGCGCATGCTTCCGCTGAATAGTATGGCAGCCCGACTTCGCCGATGGCGGCGAGCAGCGGCCGCTCTTGCTTGACAAGCTCTGTCCATTCGTTCCAATCGGCTTCGCTTGGCAGCGGTTGCTCGGGATGAAAACCGATGGCGGCGTAGACGAAGGAAGGGAATCGCTGTTTCAACTCGAGCGTTCGGTGGCTTGAGCGCAAATCGGTGGATACGGCGACGACGCCGATGATGCCCGCTTCTTGCCAACGGTTGATTTGTTCCTCGATGTCCGTGTACTGGTCGAGATGAATATGAGCGTCGATCATCCACAGCGACCTCCCCTGTCCTTTTTGCCGTCCCGCTGGCTGAGGCTTTTCGCCTTTTCATCCCCATTCCTTATCAATCTGGTACTTGCGGATGCGGTATTGCAAGTTTTGTCGGCTTAAGCCGAGCGCTTTGGCCGTTTTTGTGATGTTGAAGCCGTGATGCTGCAGCGCCTTGCGGATGTAGTAAATTTCGACTTCTTCCATGTATTTGTCAAGCGGCAACATATCTTCCGTATCGAACAAAAAGTCCGTTTTCGCTTCGTCGGGCGCAAGCTTGGCTCGAAAAGGGGCAGGCAGATGGGCGAGGGTGATGGTTTGTTCTTGTTCCATCGTCGCCATCGTTTCCAACATGATGGCCTCCAGTTCGCGCACGTTGCCGGGCCAGCTGTAAGCAAGAAACGCCTCTTGCACGTCATCGCCGAGTCCTTCGACATGTAGGCCATAGCGCTCGTTGCCTTGACGGATGAAATGGATAGCGAGCGGCAAAATGTCCTCTTTCCGTTCGCGCAACGGCGGCAGGACGATGCAGTGGACGGCAATTTGGTAGTAAAGCGATTTGATCAATTCTCCGTTTTGGACCGCGTCAATCGGGTCGCCGCTTGTCGAGGCGATGAGGCGAACATCTGCATGAACCGGTTTTTGGCCATGGGCGCGGACAAACTGTTTTTCTTGCAGGAAACGGGCGAGTTTTTGTTGAAGCGGCAGGCTTAACGAGTCGATATCGTCAAGCAGCACAGTGCCGCCGTCCGCTTGTTCAAACAAACCGGGCTGGATCTCGCCGCCTTCTTCGCTGCCAAACAGCATCGTTTCCATCCAATCATCCGGAAGCGACAGGCACGTTTGCGCAAAAAACGGCTTGGCCCGCCGTTCGCTTTCATGGTGAATGCAGGAAGCGAGCAAGTCTTTTCCTGTCCCTTTCTCCCCAATGAGCAGCACAGGCGCTTCGGAGCGGGCGGCATGACGCGCAAGGCGGATGGCCTTTTGCATCGCTTCGCTTTGGCTGATGATATCGGCAAACGTGCGGCTGGCTTCCTTGCGTTGGTGGTGTTCTTGGATCAGTTTGCGGAACTTCGTGATGTCTTTGGCGATTTCCACGGCGCCGATGATGCGCCCGTCTTTTTGCAGCGGGTGTGTTTGATTGACCGTTGTCACGGCTTGTCCTTTGTTATTGAAATACGTTTGCTGCTTGTTCAGAATGCTTTCACCGGTGCGCAGCGCTTCTAGCAGCGTGCTCGGCTGCTCCGGGTTGAAGCGGAAGACGTCCAAAATGTTTTTATCGAGCACGTCCTCGATGTTCATGCCCTCGATGTCCCGCATTTTTCGGTTGTAAATGACGGTTTTCCCGTGTTGATCGACGGCATGGACGCCAAGGTCAATCAGTTCGAGAATTTGCTCATACATTGATAAAAGCGTTTCCATATCCCGGTTCACGATCAGCACCTCTCTTTTTTGTATTATAGCATAAGGTGGACGGGAGACAGGAAGGGAAAGAAAGATGTGAAAAAATTTTTTGCTAAATATATTGAAAATAGAAAAAAATAATTTCGTAATAAAGTTGTAATACATTATAAATTGAAAAATAATTTTGCATAAAAGGAGGTTGCTATTCGTTTGATAAAAATGTAAGCGATTGCGGAATCTATCATAGAGAGGGGAGAGTTTTCGGATGCAACCAGTGCAAGAACTGAAACGAGAGCTAAAAAGCAGGCATTTATCTTAATTAGGCGAGAAGACTCCCACTTCAACGAAGCGAAGCGGAGTAAGTGGGAGATGAATCGCCTTAACTATATTTGGCTGAAAATAGGATAGATTCAGTAAAATATAGTATAATATAGTTAGATGGGAGGTGAAAACATGTATTTTTGTATCAAACAACAGCTAAATGGTTTGACCAAAGAAGAATACTTGACTCTTCGAGAAGATTGAAATCATTCCTAAGCATCATGCCAGGTTCTTTGAGATTCAGTACAAATATGAAATGCCTGAACTAATTAATGCTGATGTCAATGGCGCATTAAACATCTTAAAGAAAAGTAAAGCTGTAGACCTGAGTGTCTTATGCTCTAGCGGCGAAGTGGACACGCCTCAAAGAATAAGGATTGCTTGAAGCAGTCAAACTTCTTTGGAAGCCCCCACTTCAAATTTTCGCTAGAAAATTAAGTGGGGGTAGTTCACTCCAGATCAACGGATCGCGCTTTACTGCGGCATTCCGTTTCTCCTTGCGTGTTATGGGTACTACCACCTTGTGGCGAAAAAACGGGTTCAGCTCCTAGTTGCAGAAAAAGGGGAGCTCAAGGCCGCCAGGTAAAAACAATTGAAAAAAGCCATAATCATTTGCATAATATAACTGTGAAACCGTTTTATAACGAAAAATTTTTTTGCCTTTAAAAGGAGGATGACCAAATGGTGCAGCCGTACAGACACGAACCGCTCACCGACTTTACCGTAGAAGCAAACCGTGAGGCGTTTTTAGCGGCGCTCAAAAAAGTGGAATCGGAGCTTGGGCGCGATTATCCGCTTGTGATCGGCGGCGAGCGGGTGATGACGGAAGACAAAATCACGTCGATCAATCCGGCGAACAAAACGGAAGTGGTCGGCCGGGTGGCGAAAGCGAACAAAGAGCTGGCGGAGCGGGCGATGAAAACCGCTGATGAGGCGTTCCGCACTTGGAGCCGGACAAGTCCGGAAGCGCGGGCCGATATTTTGTTCCGGGCGGCGGCGATCGTGCGCCGGCGCAAGCACGAGTTTTCCGCTTGGCTGGTGAAAGAAGCGGGCAAACCGTGGCGTGAAGCGGACGCCGATACCGCGGAAGCGATCGACTTTATGGAATATTACGGACGGCAAATGCTGAAGCTGAAAGACGGCATTCCGGTTGAGAGCCGTCCGGGGGAAACGAACCGGTTTTTCTACATTCCGCTTGGCGTCGGGGTTGTCATTTCACCGTGGAACTTCCCGTTTGCTATTATGGCCGGAACGACGGTCGCTTCGCTTGTGACCGGCAATACGGTGCTGCTGAAACCGGCGAGCGCAACGCCGGTCGTGGCGTATAAATTTGTGGAAGTGTTGGAAGAAGCGGGGCTTCCGGCTGGTGTGTTGAACTATATTCCGGGCAGCGGAGCCGAAGTCGGGGATTATCTCGTCGACCATCCGCGCACACGATTTATCAGCTTCACCGGATCGCGGGATGTCGGCATCCGCATTTATGAGCGGGCGGCGAAAGTGCATCCGGGGCAAATTTGGCTAAAGCGCGTCATCGCGGAAATGGGCGGCAAAGACGGCATCATTGTCGATAAAGAAGCGGACCTCGAACTGGCGGCGCAATCGATCGTGGCGTCGGCGTTTGGCTACTCTGGGCAAAAATGCTCGGCGTGCTCGCGCGCCATTATCGTCGAAGATGTGTATGACCAAGTGTTGAATCGCGTTGTCGAGCTGACGAAGCAGCTCAACGTCGGCGATCCGGCGGAGCAAGCGACGTTTATGGGGCCTGTCATCGACCAAGGGGCGTACAACAAAATTATGGAGTATATCGAAATCGGCAAGGAGGAAGGCCGTCTCATGACCGGCGGGGAAGGAGACGACTCGAAAGGGTTCTTCATCCAGCCGACCGTGTTTGCGGATGTCGACCCGAACGCGCGCATCATGCAGGAGGAAATTTTCGGCCCGGTCGTGGCGTTTGCGAAAGCGCGCGACTTTGACCATGCGCTTGAGATTGCGAACAACACGGAATACGGATTGACAGGCGCCGTCATCTCGCGCAATCGGGCGAATCTTGAAAAAGCGCGGCACGAGTTCCATGTCGGCAACTTGTACTTCAACCGCGGCTGCACAGGGGCGATCGTCGGGTATCAGCCGTTTGGCGGCTTCAACATGTCAGGCACTGACTCGAAAGCGGGCGGCCCGGACTATTTGATCCTCCATATGCAAGCGAAAACCGTATCGGAAATGTTTTAAACCAAAAAAGGGCGGCGGCGTCCGCCCTTTTATCTTAATTAGGCGAGAAGACTCCCACTTCAACGAAGCGAAGCGGAGTAAGTGGGAGATGAATCGCCTTAACTATATTTTGCTGAAAATAGGATAGATTCAGTAAAATATAGTATAATATAGTTAGATGGGAGGTGAAAAAATGTATTTTTGTATCAAACAACAGCTAAATGGTTTGACCAAAGAAGAATACTTGACTCTTCGAGAACTGTGCCATATTGCCAAGAACATGTACAACGTCGGATTGTACAATGTCAGACAATACTATTTTGAACACAAGGAATTTCTTAATTATGAGAAAAATTATCATCTTGCCAAAACTAACGAAAACTATAAGCTGTTAAACAGCAACATGGCACAGCAAATTTTAAAAAAGGTCAATGAAGCCTTTAAATCTTTCTTTGGTTTGATCAGTCTTGCCAAACAAGGAAAATATGACCACAAGGCTATCAGTATTCCAAAATATCTTAAAAAAGATGGCTTTCATTCACTGATCATTGGCCAGATTCGTATAGACGGCAACAAATTCACGATACCGTATTCTCGCCTATTTAAAAAGACTCACAAGCCTATCACGATAACGATTCCGCCTGTGTTACTGGACAAAAAGATTAAGCAGATTGAAATCATTCCTAAGCATCATGCCAGGTTCTTTGAGATTCAGTACAAATATGAAATGCCTGAAGATCAAAGAGAATTAAACGACCAAAAAGCACTGGCAATTGATTTAGGATTAAACAATCTTGCCACTTGTGTCACATCAGACGGCAGATCATTCATCATTGATGGGCGGAGATTAAAAAGTATAAATCAATGGTTTAACAAAGAAAATGCCAGACTTCAAAGCATAAAAGATAAGCAAAAAATCAAAGGCACCACTCGTAAACAGGCTTTGCTTGCTATGAATCGCAATAATAAAGTGAATGATTATATCAACAAGACTTGCCGTTACATCATTAACTACTGTATTGAAAATCAAATTGGCAAACTTGTCATTGGCTATGCGGAAACATGGCAACGCAATATGAATCTAGGAAAAAAGACAAATCAAAACTTTGTCAATATTCCTCTCGGTAACATAAAAGAAAAACTAGAATATCTTTGTGAATTTTACGGCATTGAATTCTTGAAACAGGAAGAATCCTATACGTCTCAAGCCAGCTTTTTTGACGGCGATGAGATTCCTGAATATAATGCCGACAATCCAAAAGAATATAAGTTCAGCGGCAAACGTATTAAGCGCGGCTTGTATCGAACAAAGTCTGGCAAACTAATTAATGCTGATGTCAATGGCGCATTAAACATCTTAAAGAAAAGTAAAGCTGTAGACCTGAGTGTCTTATGCTCTAGCGGCGAAGTGGACACGCCTCAAAGAATAAGGATTGCTTGAAGCAGTCAAACTTCTTTGGAAGCCCCCACTTCAAATTTTCGCTAGAAAATTAAGTGGGGGTAGTTCACCGCGAAGAAACGCAGATAAGGAAAGGAGCGGTTGATGATGGCTACGAAGTCCGAACAGCTCATTGAACAGACGGAGCGATACGGAGCGCGAAATTATCATCCATTGCCGATTGTCATTTCCGAAGCGGAAGGGGTATGGGTGAAAGACCCGGAAGGCAACCGCTATATGGACATGTTAAGCGCCTATTCGGCCGTCAACCAAGGACATCGTCATCCGAAAATTGTGGAGGCGTTGAAGCGGCAAGCTGACCGCGTCACGCTCACATCGCGCGCCTTCCATAACGACCAGCTCGGCCCATGGTACGAAAAAGTGTGCCGGCTGACGAAAAAAGAGATGGTGCTGCCGATGAACACCGGCGCCGAGGCGGTAGAAACGGCGCTCAAGGCGGCGCGCCGCTGGGCGTATGACGTGAAAGGCGTCCCTGACAATCAGGCGGAAATCATCGTTTGTGAAGGCAATTTCCATGGCCGGACGCTCGCCGCGGTGTCGTTGTCGTCCGAACCGGCTTATAAACGCGGTTTTGGTCCGCTTTTGCCCGGGGTGAAAATCATCCCGTACGGGGATATCGAAGCGCTCAAGGCAGCGATGACACCGAATACGGCGGCGTTTCTTGTCGAACCAATCCAAGGGGAAGCCGGCATCCGCATCCCGCCGCAAGGCTTTTTAAAAGCGGCCTATGACGTGTGCAAAGAACACAACGTGTTGTTCATCGCCGATGAAATCCAAACCGGGCTAGGACGGACGGGGAAGTTGTTTGCTTGCGACTGGGAAAATGTTGTGCCTGATATGTATATTTTAGGGAAAGCATTGGGCGGCGGGGTGTTCCCGATTTCGTGCGTCGTCGCCAACCGCGACATTTTGTCGGTGTTTGAACCGGGCTCGCACGGGTCGACGTTCGGCGGCAATCCGCTCGCTTGCGCGGTGTCGATCGCCGCGCTTGAGGTGATCGAAGAAGAGCGGCTGGCGGAGCGGTCGCTTGAGCTTGGCGAATATTTTTTGGCAAAGTTAAAGCAAATCGAAAACAAGGACATTAAAGAAATCCGCGGTCGCGGCTTGTTTATCGGCGTCGAGCTGCATGTGCCGGCGCGTCCGTATTGCGAAGCGCTGAAAGAACAAGGGCTGCTTTGCAAGGAGACGCATGAAACAGTCATTCGTTTCGCGCCGCCGCTTATCATTACAAAAGAAGAGCTTGATTGGGCGCTTGAGCGAATCGAGAAGGTATTGTCTCAACCGGCCGCCAGCCAGAAGCAATGAGGATCAGAAAATAGAGTAACGGTTGATACGTATATACTGTGAATTCAAAAAGGTGTCCTATTTTTCGATGGGACACCTTTTCTTGTTGCAAACATCCCGTTGCTCCGGCTGTGTAGATGGTTAGACAAGGGACAGTTGCCTTCATTTCCTGTTCGGAAAGAAATCGGTATTAGCCGTGTTTTTTGCTTTGCGGTAATTGCCCATTTTCTGTTAAGATAAGGAAAGGACTGTGCTCATGAGGCATACAAATCATACAGAAACGAAGGACGAGTGACTGGAGGAAGGAAACGTGCAGGCGTGGATTACTGAGTTTATGGAACAGTTCGGCTATATCGGCATCTTTTTCATGATCGCACTTGAAAATATATTTCCGCCCATTCCATCGGAAGTCATTTTGCCGTTTGGCGGATTTATGACGACATACACAACATTGACCATCCCTGGCGTCATCGCAGCAGCCACTGCCGGGTCGGTCGTCGGGGCGATCGTGCTGTATGGTATCGGTCGGTTGTTGTCGGTCGAGCGGCTCGAGCGGATCGTCGACCGCTGGGGCGGATGGCTGCGGGTGAAGCCAGAAGATATCGCCAAGGCGAACCGGACATTTCAGCGCTACGGAGTGTGGGCGGTATTCCTTGGTCGTATGATTCCATTGGTGCGCAGTTTGATTTCGATTCCCGCTGGCATGTCGAAAATGAATATATGGCTGTTTGTCTGGCTGTCGGTATTGGGGACGCTCATTTGGAATACGATTTTAATCTCCGTCGGCGCGGCGCTCGGCCAGTCGTGGGGAAAAGTATCCGATGTGATTGGCGCGTACGCTAATGTTGTCTATATCATCATCGCGATTGTCATTGTGGTTGCGGTTGTCCGCTTTTGGAAAAGACGCCGGGTTTTATGAACCGGCGTCTTTGTTTGGCGGGTGTCATCGCTCGAACCCGTTCTCATAACGGGCAGCGGATGTCAACGCTTTAACAACAAGTAAATGAAATACGGCGCGCCGATCAAGGAGACGATGACGCCGGCGGGAAGCGGCTCGGCGAGAACGTTGCGCCCGATCGTGTCAGCTGCAAGCAGCAGCCAGCCGCCAATGAGCATGGAGGCCGGAATGACCCGCTCATGGCGTGGGCCAACGATCGACTTGGCGATATGCGGCGCCATTAAGCCGATAAAGGAGATGCCCCCGGTTACAGAGACGGCGGCGGCCGCGACGGCAACAGCTGTTGTCATAAGCACGAGCCGCTCGCGGCGGACGTGGACGCCGACCCCGATCGAAACAGGGTCGCCTAAGTGCAAAATATTGAGATGCTTCGCCCGATATAGCGCCACCAGTGTGCCCGCAGCCAACCACGGCAGCACGGCCCAAATAAACGGCCAATCATCGCCCCAAATGTTGCCGGAAAGCCAGCGGGCGATAAAATCGACTTTTGTCCGGTCGGCGGCGGAAATGAGGACGATCATCAGCCCAGATAGCGCCATCGACATGCCGACGCCGGTTAAGATAAACGGCACCGGCTGCAGCCCGGTTGTTTTCTTGTAGGAGACGGAATAGATGGCAACTGCTGTCAGAATCGCCCCGGCGAAGGCAACGAGCGGCAAGGCGTAAAGAAATGTTCCGGCCTCAATCGGAAAAAACAAAAAGAACAAGGCGACGCCCGCGCCTGCGCCGGCGTTGATCCCAAGCACGCCCGGGTCGGCGAGGTCATTGCGCGTGAGGCCTTGCAATACGGCCCCGGATAAGGCGAGCGCCATGCCGGCCAACAAGGTGATGAAAAGGCGCGGCAGGCGAAGGGAAAACAAAATGAATTCCTCTTCCATCGAACCGTAGCCCAATAGTGTCGGGACGATGCGGTTATATGAGAGCGGCGCATCGCCGGTGCTTAAGGCGACGGCCGCTGTTGCGGCAATGAGCAACGCAAGCACGGCAAAGAGCGAAAAACTTTTTTTTCTCATGAAAAGCCCCTCCCTTGTTTCCGCACGACGAAGAGGAAAAACGGCAAGCCGATGACGGCGATGATGGCGGCCACCGGCGTTTCAAACGGGGCATTGACCGTGCGCGCCGCCGTGTCGGCCAGCACCATGGCGCTGGCGCCGACAGTCGCTGACAGCGGGATGACAAACCGGTAGTCGGCGCCGGCTATTGCCCTCACGAGGTGAGGAACCATTAAGCCGATAAAGGTGATATTGCCGGCGATGGCGACCGACGCTCCTGTTAATAAAAACACAGCGAAAAACAGCCATGTTTTGACGGTCGTTGTTTTTTGCCCAACGCCAACCGCGACGTCTTCACTCAAACTAAGGATCGTCAGCTGCCGTGAATACCATGCGGCAATAGCGAGCCCGGTCGTGATGAGCGGGATGACGACCGACAATTGTTTCCATGAAGCTCCGGCCACCCCGCCTGACATCCACATCGAGACGTCTTTGGAAATGTGGAAATACAGTCCGATTCCTTCGGCGATGGCGAATAAAAGCGTCGAAACCGCCGAGCCGGCCAAGACGATGCGAAGCGGTGAAAACCCTCCTTTGCGGGCGGCGCCGATGCCAAAGACGGCCCCTGCCCCGGCGGCCGCACCAAGCAAACAGGCGACCGTGATCAAAAGATAATGGGCGGAAGGGAAAAAGGCCATTGTCATGGCCAACGCTGCGTTTGCGCCGGCGGTGAGGCCAAGGAGACCGGGGTCGGCAAGCGGATTGCGCGTCATCCCCTGCATGATCGCTCCGGCGACGGCAAGGCCGGCGCCGACAAAGGCGGCCGCTGTTTCGCGCGGCAGACGGAGCTCGCGAATGAGATCAAGCTGTTTGCTTTGTTGATCGGAAAACAACGCCCGCCATACGTCGCTCCATGTCGTATCGGCGACGCCGACTCGCATCGAGCCAAACCAAACGGCGACAAGCAGGCCAAGCGACAGAAAAAACATATAGCGAAACGGCCAACGCCGGCGGTCTGCGTCCATTGGTGACTCCCCCTTTGACACAAAGAAGGACGGGACATTCACTGCCCATGAACGCCCCGTCTCGTCGTTATTGGCCTAAAAAATGCTTTTTAAAGAAATCGAGCTGGTAGTCTAACGTAATCGGGTCGTTGAAATAAAATGCCTTCGCATCGGCGACAAACATATGGCCGTTTTTGACAGCAGGGATGTTTTTGAACGTGTTCGTTTCCATAAACGATGTGTCGCCGTCGCCGTTTTTGCTTAAGATGAGATAATCGCCGACAAACTGTGGGAGCGCCTCAAGGGAAACGGCATAGTAGCCCGGTTTGAGCGCCTGTTCTTCTACAGCTTTTGGCATTTTCAGCTTCATTTCTTGATACAAAATCTCAGTGCCGCGCGCCCAGTTGTTGCCGAACACATACAGCTGCTTATCAAAGTTTTCGGCTACAGTGACGGTCGCGTTTTCGCCAATTTTGGCCCGGATTTCTTCTCCGGCTTGTTGCGCCCGTTGTTTGAAATCGTCGATCCACGCTTTCGCTTCTTTTTCTTTATTCAACAGTTTCCCGATTTCCAAAAACTGTGTCAAATAATCGACTTTGCCGTATGTAAAGGTGACGGTCGGCGCGATTTTGCTTAATTTGTGGACGTTTTTCGTATTGGATAATCCGATGATTAAGTCCGGTTTTAACGCCATAATTTTTTCAATGTCTTCATCGGTCACGACTTCGGCATCTTTCAGTTTTTCTTGAAAAAGCGGGCTCATTTTCGACCACGAATCCACGCCAACAACGGGGACGTCCAAGGCCAGCACATGTCCGGCAAACGTCGATAAGACGACGACGCGCTTCGGATTAGCCGGCACTTCCACCGGTCCGTTTTCCGATTGGTATGTAATCGTTTCCGTCTTTTTTTCTTTTGGTGAAGCGCTGTTGTTCTTTTGATCGTCCGCCGCGTTGCCGCATGCGCTTAGCACAAGCGCGAACATCAGCAACAATGCAAGCCATGTTTTCCTCATGATGAATTAAGCCTCCCTGAGCAATTGATAAGTGAAGCAAATTGGTTTGTTCGTCCGCGGGTCGCGGCCGATGTCGGCGTCGATGCCAAACACGTCGCGGAGCACTTCGCGGCAGATAACGTCTTCGCTCCGCCCGGACTTGATGATGGCTCCTGCTTTCATAGCGATGATATAGTCGGCAAAGCGGGCCGCCTGGTTGATGTCATGAAGCACCATGACGATCGTCCGCCCTTCTTCTTGGTTCAGCCGCTCAAGCAGCTCGAGCACCTCAAGCTGATGGGCGATGTCCAAATACGTCGTCGGTTCATCCAAAAAGATGATGTCGGTCTCTTGGGCGAGCGCCATGGCGATCCAGACGCGCTGCCGCTGCCCGCCCGAGAGCGCATCGACCGGCCGGTGCTTTAAGTCGGCCGTTTTGGTGACGTCAAGCGCCCAGTCAATCGCTTCATAATCCCGCTTTGTCAGCCGTCCGAATCCTTTTTGATACGGAAAGCGGCCGTACGAGACGAGCTCAGCGACCGTTAATCCGCTTGTCGCTTCCGGCGTCTGCGGCAAAATGGCCATTTTTTTCGCCAGCTCTTTCGTCGGTTGCTGGGAAATGGCTTGACCGTCTAAAATGACCGCGCCCGATTGCGGGGAAATGATGCGCGTCAACGTCTTGAGCAGCGTCGACTTGCCGCACCCGTTCGGCCCGATAATGGCGGTGATTTGCCGATCGGGAATGCGGACGGACAATCGTTCAAAAATCGTCCGGTCGTCATAGCGGACGGTGAGCTCCTCGGCATACAAGCGAACCATGCGGCCACCTCCTTTTGGACTAAGAAAATGAAAATCACTATCATTAACAATCTTTATTATAACGAAATTCTTAAAAAAGACAATGAATTTTCTCATCGAAAAAACAAGTTTTATTTACCGGGCGCCGGCGATGGCGCATGTGATCGCCATTGCCCGCCAGGCGGCGGCCGTGGATGTCACCGTGCTTTTAACCGGAGAGTCGGGCGTCGGAAAGGAAGAGTTAGCGAACTTCATCTGGAAGCAGAGCGCGCGCAGCGGCCGTCCGTTTGTGAAGGTAAACTGCGGGGCGATTCCGGAGACGCTGATGGAGTCCGAGCTGTTCGGCTATGAGCCCGGGGCGTTCACCGGTGCGGCGAAAAAAGGAAAAAAGGGTTACTTTGAACAGGCGGATGGCGGGACGATTTTTCTCGATGAAATTAGCGAAATCCCGCTCCACCTGCAAGTAAAACTCCTTCGTGTGCTTCAGTCGATGGAAATTATGCGCTTGGGGGCTGAGGCGCCCAAACGGATCGATGTCCGCATCATCGCCGCAACGAACAAACCGCTTGAAGAGCTGGTCGCCGCCGGGCGGTTCAGAGCTGATTTGTTTTACCGGCTGAACGTCATGCCGATCGCCATTCCGCCGCTGCGCGACCGGAAGGAAGACATCCCGCTGTTGGTCGACCATTATCGAAAGCGGTTTGCTAAAAAGTATCAAAAACAGCTCGTGTTCACCGACAGGGCGCTTGCGATGATGATGGACTACCATTGGCCTGGCAACGTCCGCGAGCTCGTCAACGCCATTGAGCGCATGTTTGTAACGTCTGCCGCGCCCGTCGTCGACGAAGATCACGTGGCCAAATGGCTTCATCTTGAGCCGCCGACGGCTGCCGATCCGGTGTCAGTCAGCGAGGTCGTTCCGCTCAAACAAGCGGTGGCGGACATCGAGCGCCAGCTCATCATCAAAGCGCTTCATCATGCGCGCACGTATCGGCGGGCGGCGAAGCTGTTGGGTGTCGATGCGTCGACCCTTGTGCGCAAGGCTCAAAAATATGGAATCGAATCACGGGGAGGGGAAGAGGATGGATTTTACGTTGCCAGCCGAGATTGAATTTTTAAAAGAAAACGTCCGTAAATTTGTGAAAGAAGTCGTGGAGCCGGTGGCCATGGACATTGAAGAAAACGACCACATTCCAGAAGATATTATTGAAAAATCGAAAGCCATGGGGCTGTTCGGCTTAAGCATCCTAGAAGAATACGGCGGCCTTGGCTTGTCGATGGTCGGCAAATGCGCCATTTATGAAGAACTCGGGAAAACGCATAACGGCTATACGACATTAATCGGCGCTCATACCGGCATCGGTACGGTCGGCATCGTCGAGCTCGGCACCGAGGAACAAAAGCGGCGCTACTTGCCAAAAATGGCGACAGGCGAATGGATCGGCGCCTTTGCCTTAACCGAGCCGAGCGCCGGCTCGAACGCCGCCGCAATCGGCCGTGTGCCAAGGCCAAGCATCATCGCCCAGCCGCCGGCAAGCTCCACCATCGTCACGATGTAGGCGAGCCAGCCGGGAAGCCCCATCGCCGCAAACGAATCGGCCGCTGCCTCAAGCCCCCGTTGCCATTTCACCCAGCCATGGGCGAAAAAGATGAACCCAGTGACAATCCGCAACAGAAAGGCGCCGAATTCCTGGGAATGCATGAGATTCTCCCTCCTTGTCCCAACAGCATGGTAGTACAATGTATGCGGGTGGGTCCGCCCCCATGCCTTTCGTTCGCCATTTGACTAGCGATGGGTTACAATGGAGGGGAAGCGCGTCAAAAGTAGAGGAGGATGGCCATGAAAATTGAAGTATGGTCCGATTTTGTCTGCCCGTTTTGCTATATCGGCAAACGCCGATTGGAACAGGCGCTTGAGCCATTTCCGCACCGGGAAGACGTTGAAATCGTATTCCGCAGCTTTGAGCTTGATCCGAACGCACCAAACGAGACGCCGTTGACGATTCATGAAATCATTGCCAACAAATACGGCATTTCGCTCGAGGAAGCGAAGCGGGCGAACGCCGATATCGGCCGGCAGGCGGAGGCGGTCGGTTTGACGTTCCGCTTTGACACGATGAAGCCGACGAATACGTTTGACGCCCACCGGTTGGCTCAATATGCGAATGAAAAAGGAAAGCTTCAAGATGTCGTCGAGCGGTTGTTTTACGCCTATTTTACGGAGTCGAAGCGAATCAGCGACCGCACTGTGCTCCTTGACATCGCGGAAGCAGCCGGGCTTGACCGGACGGAAGCGGAAGAAGTGTTGGCCAGCGGCCGCTACACACAAGAGGTGCGCCACGATGAGGAAGAAGCGGCGGCGTTGGGCGTCCGCGGCGTGCCGTTTTTCGTTCTGAACCGGAAGTATGCGATTTCCGGCGCCCAGCCGGTTGAGGTGTTCCGGCGGGCGCTGGAGAAGGTATGGGAGGAAGAACAATCGCGGCCGCTGCAGCCGCTGTCGACTGATCAAGGCGGGACGTGCACCGACGAAGGGTGCTCTATTTAAGAAAATAAATCAAAAGGAAAAGCCGGTTAGGGATGCCTAGCCGGCTTTTTTGCGAAGCCCCATAATGAAACAATGGGAGAGAAGATTAACCGCGCTTCACAAACAGCGGCAAGTCCATATGCCCCATGCCGCGGACGTAGACGAACAGCTGACCTTTATGATGAATTTCGTGATCCATTGCCATTTGCAACAACTGCTTGGCTGGAATTTGAATGCCGAAAATCGATGTTAAATCGAGCGTTCGGTCGAAGTCGTCATCGCGCATCGATTCGATGAGCTGCTTCGTTTTTTCCGTATACGACTCCGCCAGCTTGGCCAAATTCGTCTCCGATTCCTCGATTTTTTGCCGGAACAGCGATGGATCGCCGTGTTTCGCCGTGTTGGCGAAATTGTAGAAGCTGAACAGCATATGTGTCGCCAGCTGCTTTGCTGTCATCGAGGTCGGCGTCGGTTTGTAATCATAATGCGCCTCGTCGATTTTGTGGATCAATTCCATCGTGACATGGCGGTGGGAAAGGAAATATTGCACCCATTGTTGTGCGCGGGACATGCGTATTCCTCCTTTGGAATTCATTTCCTCGTCCTATTATACCACAAATAGAGGAAATGTTGGCGGCTGGTGTTTCTCCCCGTTTTGGTCCCCCGCCTGTCACCTTTTCCTTTCAGATGCTTATTCTATAGTAAGGAAAAATGTGGAGTTGATGTCCCTATATTGTCTTCGCGAAAAGCGCCAAGCATGTAAGGAAGGGAAGAAAGCGACGATGCCGAAAATTTTTATTGACCCCGGTCATGGGGGGAGCGACACCATACCCATCAAGTTAAGAATTTTGGTCTTTGTGCATCGTCAAAAACATGGTATCCTTTCTAACGAACACTCCACGTTAGAAAGGATTTTTTTCATGGAAAAACAAATGAAAGCATGGATTCAAACCATTCGTCAACTCTTTTCTCCCGAAGAATTAACCCGTCTCGCACGGAAAACAGGCTTTATCCGGCGGCAGCGTTCGTTAACGGCGGAAGCCTTTCTGACTCTCTGTGCATGGGGAGATGGCTCACTGGCCAAACAGTCGCTTCAGCGGTTGTGTGCGGCCTTGACGCTCTGGCATGGCTGTTCCCTTTCAAGCGAAGGCTTGAATCAGCGTTTTACCGATCGGGCCGTGGCATTTTTGCGAGAAGTGTTTTTCCTTCTCCTCCTGCATCAACGTCCATTGCTTTTGTCAGCCATGGAGACCTATCGAACTTGTTTTACCCGCCTGCGGATTTTGGACTCAACCAGCTTTTTGGTTCCCGCTGACTATGGGGAAGACTATCGAGGTTCCGTTTCGTCGGGGGTGAAAATTCAGTTTGAATATGACTTGTTATCCGGCGCCTGCCTTCAGCTATGCGTTCAATCGGCCAATGACTCGGACGCTCGTTTTGCCTATCATGCCCAGCATACGATTTTACCGAATGACCTATGTATTCGGGATTTGGGCTTTTTCTCCGTTGCCGCACTGGCCGAGATCGACGCCCGCGGAGCGTATTATATTACTCGGCTCCGTTCCGATATGAAAGTGTATATCAAGGAGAATGGCCAGTGGAAGGAATGGGATTGGGAATCTCTTGGGAATCAATTAAAGGAAGGGGAATCAGTAGAAATGGAACATGTATACATCGGGCATGAGCGTTTGTATATCCCACGCTTGATTTTTCGACGTTTGACGGAAGAAGAATGGCAAAAACGGATGGCGTATGTGCGAAAAAGGGAAAAAAGAAAAGGGAAGGCACTGACACGCCAAACCCTCGAACAAAAGAAATACCACATCTTACTGACGAATTTACCACAAGAGTCGTTTGATGGTCAACAGGTTTATGAGCTCTATTCCCTGCGCTGGCAAATTGAATTGTTGTTTAAAGCCTGGAAATCCGTATTTGATTTGGAGAAAGTCAAGGAGATGAAAAAAGAACGTTTCGAATGCCATTTATACGGGACGTTGATTGCCATTTTGGTCACCCAGACGTTTCTGTTTCAAGCTCGGATGTATTGGCATCAAAAGGAAGACATTGAAATCAGTGAACGGAAAGCGCTCGATCTTCTCCAATCGTATTGGCACCAGTTGCTTTTGCGTTCGCATATGGCGGAAATCAACCTTTTCTCTCTCCTTTCCCTGTTACGAAAACATGCCAAGAAAGGTCGAAGGAAAGGGGAAGAAACGGCATCAGATATCTTAACGAAATTAGAGATATGGTAGAATTAGATATGGATATAAATACCAAATACCCCTCTTCTGGAGGGGTATTTGGTATGCCCAATAATGGATGTGATCCCCATCATTCACTGCGGGGATGAACACGAGTATCGTCTTAAAAATTTTATACCGCTAAACTTGACGGGTATGGGGAGCGACACTGGCGCAGTCGGCAACGGGCTGCAGGAGAAAGATATTACGTTATCGATTGCGCTTGAGATGCGCCGCCTGTTGCAAAGCGAGTACGAAGGGGTTTTGATCCAGCTGAGCCGCACGAGCGATGAAACGGTGCCGCTTGAGGAGCGGACCGATCGGGCCAATCAATGGGGGGCGGATTTATACGTGTCGATTCATGTGAATGCCGGTGGCGGCACGGGGTATGAAGATTATATTTATAATCGGCTTGATGACGATTCGGTAACAGCCCGCATCCGCGATGCCATTCATGAAGAAGTCGTCAAGGCTACAGGATTTCGCGACCGTGGGAAAAAGAAAGCAAACTTCCATGTGCTGCGCGAAACAGTGATGCCGGCGGTGCTCACGGAGAATGGATTTATTGATCGAAAAGAGGATGCAGAAAAATTGAATGACACCCAGTTTTTGCGAACAGTCGCCCGTGGGCATGTGAATGGAATGGCACGGGCATTGGATCTGACAAAAAATCAAACCTCTTTTTAACGCGTGTGACAGTGGATGGAACGCAAGTCGGGGCATTTACGGAGAAGGAAAATGTGCTGCGTCAAGTGGAGCGTTATTTAGGAAGAGCGAAGCGGATTGTGCTTGAACAAGTCGAGGAATGACGGGAACGCTTGCCTAGTTTCAGCTGGGCGAGCGTTTTTTTGTCCGTTTGTCCTAGTGGAAAGGCCGCCTCCTCCTTTGGCCAGCCGTCATATGAGTATAGCGAGAAACAAAGGAGGGGGGAAAGAGATGTTTGGCTATTCGATCGTGCAACTCGCCCGCCGCCATGCGAGACGGCTTGACCGTCCGCTCCGTCATCAGCTTGTCAATATGTATAAACCGATGACGCGCATGCCGTGCATTTTTCACCGCTGGATGGAGCGGTGGTTGCGAAAATGGAGGACCGTTTCTGTTTTGATTGAGGTTGAAGGCACAGAGGGCGTTGAGGCGCTGGCCAAGGCGGAGCGGGATCATTTCCGTATGAAACTGCATCACCATTTCCGCCATGTCCCGATTTATAGCGCACGGGTGACGCCGGCAGCGCTTGAGCAGCTGCTCGAGCATCCGAAAGTGAAAAAAGTGTACCTCAACCGGCAGGTCAAGGCGCTGTTAAACAATGCGGTGCCATCGGCCAATGCCAAACATGTGGCTGTCAACGGGACGGAGTTAAGCGGAAAAGGAGTGACGATCGCCATTGTCGACACAGGCATTTACCCGCACCCGGACTTGGAGGGGAGGATTGCCGCCTTTGTCGATTTTGTCAATGGGCGCACGGCGCCGTATGATGACAACGGCCACGGTACGCACTGCGCCGGCGATGCGGCGGGAAATGGGCGCATGTCGGACGGGCTGTACGCCGGGCCGGCGTACGAGGCGAACGTCGTGGGCGTGAAAGTGCTCGACCGTTCAGGGAGCGGGACGTTGGAAACGATTATGCGCGGCATTGAATGGTGCATTGATTACAATGAACAAAACCCGGCGGGGCGGATCAACATTATGTCATTATCGCTCGGCGGAGAACCGCAGCCGTTTCCGACCGAAAATGACGACCCGCTCGTGCAAGTCGCGGAACGGGCGTGGGAGCGCGGCATTGTCGTCTGTGCGGCGGCAGGGAATGAAGGGCCGAGTTACGGCACAATTGCCAGTCCAGGTATCAGCGACCGCATCATTACAGTGGGAGCCCTTGATGACCGCGACACGGCAGCGACACGCGCAGACGATGAAGTGGCGTCGTTTTCGAGCCGGGGGCCGACGGAGTACGGAGTGACGAAACCGGATCTCGTTGTCCCGGGGGTGAATATCGTTTCGCTCCGCGCTCCGCGTTCCATGCTCGATAAAATGAATAAGCAAAGCCGGGTTGGCGACCATTACATGACAATGTCCGGCACATCGATGGCGACACCGATTTGCGCCGGCATTGTCGCGTTAATGCTTCAGGCGAAACCAACTGCGACGCCGGATGAGGTGAAACAGGCATTGAAAGACGGGGCCGATTTATGGAAAGGACGCGACCCGAACGTCTACGGAGCCGGCTATGTCAACGCCAAACGCGCTGTCGAGCTTCTGCTGCAGCGCTAGAAAAAAAAGAGGGAAGCGCTTATTGTGCGCTTCCCTCTTCATTTTCGCGTTTGTTGTAATCGTACTTCGACGGGTCGATCGGCTTGAAGCCTTTCGGAGTGTAGAACCGGAGCAAATCGCCGTAAACAACCTTATCCGACAGGTCGAGCTTCGTGCGGATGATTTGTTCGAGACGTTGAATCTCCGGCGTTTCTTCAAGCGGCTCGCCCGTTTTCGTATCATAGTACTTGCCGTTGACCGCTGTCACGGTTGGCGTTACGAAGTCACCGTTGCGGAACGGGATGATTTCTTGATGGTCCGGCGACAACAAGTCCGTTCCGAAGTGGACGTAATTTTTCGTGTCGATGCCAAGCAAATGCAGCAAAGTCGGCAACAAGTCGATTTGGCCGCCGAATTCATGAATGACGCCGCCTTTTATGCCTGGGACATGGATGAACAGCGGCACTCGTTGTAACTGGGCGTGTTCATACGGCGTGATTTCCTTGCCTAAAATTTGCGACATGGCCTTGTTGTGATTTTCCGAAATGCCATAATGGTCGCCGTACAAAATAATGACCGAGCGGTCGTACAGACCGGATTTTTTCAAGTAATCAAAGAACTCTTTGACGGCCTCATCCAAGTAGCGGGCCGTTTGGAAGTAACGGTCGACCGAGCCGTCTCCCGTCGTTGCCGGCGGGATTGTGGCATCTTCCTCGCTGATCGGGTACGGGAAGTGGTTCGACAGTGTAATAAATTTCACATAGAACGGCTCTTTCAACGTTTCCAACAGCGGGATCGACTCCCGGAAGAACGGTTTGTCTTTCAACCCGTAGTTCAAGACGTCCTCGTCGTTCATATCATAGTAGCTGGCGTCAAAGAAATGATCGAACCCGAACGATTTGTAAATTTCATCGCGGTTCCAGAACGATTTGTAGTTGCCGTGGAAAACCGCGCTTGTGTAACCGTATTGGCGCAAAATGGCAGGAGCCGCATGGTACGTATTTTGCCCTTTCGTCGTGAAGACGGCCCCTTGCGGCAGGCCATAGAGCGAGTTTTCGAGCATAAACTCTGCGTCCGATGTTTTCCCTTGACCCGTTTGATGGAAGAAGTTATCGAAATAGAATGTGTTCGGATCGCGGGTGAGCGAGTTTAAGAACGGGGTGACTTCTTCACCGTTCAACTTATAGTTAATCACAAAGTTTTGCAGCGATTCTAAATGAATGTAAATGACGTTTTTCCCTTTCGCCACGCCGAAATATTTCGGGTTCGGTTTGGCATACGTCGCCTGCACATAGTTCCGCACAGTCGTGATGTCGCTTTTGTTTGCGAACGCCCGCTGCGTCGATGATTTCATGCTTTGGAACGCATCGTAAATCAAATAGTTGTACACGCCTAAATATTTGACGATATATTTACGGTCGAACGTTCTTGTCAAGAGCTGCGGGCGGTCGGTCTCAGCGAGCGCCAAGTTGATGCTGAACATCAGAATGGCCGAAGCGAAAATGGCGCCTTTTTTGAATCGGCCGGCCTGCACTTCCGGGAGCGAGAATCGCTTCGAGAAAACGATCACCGCCAAAATGATCGTATCCAAGAAATAGAACACGTCATACCAGCGGAGCAACTCCCAAATGCTTCTGCCGAGATCGCCGAAGTTTTTCGTTTGCGTCAACGTCGGGAATGTAATAAAATCGCTGAAAAAACGATAATAAACGATATTGGCGTATAGAATGAACGATAAAACGAAATTAATAATAATGAGCCATTTGTATACACGCGTTTCCTTGGCCAACAGCGCCAACCCAAGGAAGAATACCGCCGAGCTGATCGGGTTGATGAACAATAAAAACTCCTGCATGGAGTTGCTGATGCCAAGGTTAAATTCCGCTAGATAGGCGACATACGTCTTCAGCCAAAACAAGAGCACCGCCAAAATAAAAAAACCAATATATTGGTTAGGGAGAGAACGGCATTTTGTCAACAATTTCTTTCCAATCGTTTTCACGTTCTCTTCTCCTCCTTTGCCTCGTATTCTCGAAAGATCCATTTCTATTTCTACTCTTCTATGAACAGCTGCCGCGCATAGCAGCCAGCATTTTGTCCTGACATCATTTTACATCGGAACGTCTCCATGTCAAGTAGCATAATACGTCTTTTGCCAAAAGTCAATGGAATGTTTTTTAAGGATTGACGGGCGCCCCCCTTCCTTGCCACCTCGTTTCCCTGTATGGCGATGGACTGCCACTCATATAGACGAATGGAAATCGAAAAGGTTTCAACTGCCCTTCTGAAAACGTCCCGATGCGCGTGGCCATGCCCTTTACCCATTTTATTAGACAACGAGGACATTATGATAAAAATTATTGGCTGTACCAGAATCGGCTTGTTTTTGGTATATTTTTTATAGCATCATCCACAAACTGTAAGGAAGAACTGGATGAAGGGAAAGAGGTAAGCCATGCCAATGAATCCGAAAGGCAAATTTTTTGATCCGCCGAAAATTCTCGTGTCCGGATTTGCGCTCATTATTTTGATTGGAGCGCTGCTGTTGATGCTTCCTGTTGCGACCGTGGATGGAAAGGGGTTGCCGTTTTTAGACGCGCTGTTTACAGCGACTTCCGCGACGTGCGTAACTGGACTTGTTGTCGTCGACACCGGGACGACGTTTACCCTGTTTGGCCAGCTTGTCATTTTGGCGCTCATTCAAGTCGGTGGGCTCGGATTTATGACGTTTGCGACGCTGTTTGCCTTTTTGTTTGGCAAACGCATTTCGTTGAAAGAACGGCTCATCCTCCAAGAGGCGCTCAATAATTTGACGATCGAGGGCATCGTTCGGCTCGTCAAACGCATTTTCCTTTTTACTGTTGTGATTGAAGGGATCGGCGGGGTGTTGCTCTCAATCCGCTTTGCCTTTGACATGCCGCTCGGCCGGGCGATTTACTTTGGCTTTTTCCATGCGATTTCGAATTTTAACAACGCCGGGTTTGATTTAATGGGTGAGTTCCGCAGCTTGACCGGCTATGTGGACGATCCGGTCGTCAGCCTTGTTGTGCCGATTTTGATTATTTTAGGCGGAATCGGCTTTATTGTCATGAATGAAGTGTACGAGTATAGGCAGACGCGCCGCCTTTCCCTTCATACGAAGGTCGTCGCCATTACGACGGCATGGCTGCTAGTAGCCAGCATGGCGCTGATATTGCTGCTGGAGTGGAACAATCCGAAGACGATGGGGCCGCTGTCGCTCTCAGGCAAGTTTCTGTCCGCGTTTTACCAAGCGGTCACTCCGAGAACGGCGGGCTCGAATACGCTTAACATCCCGGATTTGACGCAACCGACGCTGTTTTTGATCGTTTTTCTCATGTTTGTCGGCGCTTCCCCGGGTTCGACGGGCGGAGGAATCAAAACAACGACATTTACGACCTTGCTCGGCGCGGTTTGGTCGCAAATTCGCGGGAAGGAAGACGTCATTTTGTTCCGAAAACGAATTGTCTACGATACGGTATACAAGTCGCTGACCGTGACGATGAGCGGATTGTTTGTCGTCATGCTTGTGACGATGGTGTTGACGATTACCGAAAAGGGAAAAGACTTTTTCATGATTTTATTCGAAGCGACATCGGCGTTTGGGACTGTTGGACTATCGATGGGATTAACCCCTGAATTGTCTCCGCTTGGAAAAGCGATCATTATTTTCACGATGTTTGCCGGCCGCGTAGGCCCGTTGACGATCGCTTATGCGGTCACGCTGCGCCGTCAGCCCGATCCGTTCCGCTATCCGAAAGGGAAAATGATGATTGGATGAGTGAAAAACAGAAAAATGTCGGGAGCGTGAGCGAAGGGAAAATAATAAAGAAAAAATAAGCCCAAAAGCCCAGAAACTCGCTGTTTTCCTCCTTTTTCAAGGTTGACGGAGGGACAAGCAAAGGGGTAAGATATGGAAGCAAGAACAACTTGATACGATGCGCTGAATCCGTCATGGAGCGGGGGACCCACTTGTTGCAACGCTCGTTGCTAGGGGTGAATCCGAAAGGACGGGCATCTCTCCAAGCCCGAACCCGACAGCTAACCTCGCAAGCGCTTTGGGGAGGGACGAGTATGGTTTTTGAACCAAACGTAGCCGTTGAGCGCGTCCTCAGCGGTTTTTTCTTTTTGAATCAACTCGAATATGCTTTGGGAGGAACGGAAGCATGGCTTCGTTAAAACGTTTGTTGATTGGGAAACCGATGGAGACAAAACGGCTCAAACATGAAAAATTGCCGAAATGGAAAGCGTTGGCCGTTTTTTCTTCCGATGCGCTGTCATCGGTGGCTTACGCGACGGAAGAAATTTTGCTTGTGCTTGCTTTATTAGGGACAAGCGTCTTTTTCTATTCGCTGCCGATCGCGGTGGCGATTTTAGTATTGCTTTTGTTAGTGACCTTGTCGTATCGGCAAATCATTTACGCGTTTCCGTCCGGCGGCGGGGCGTATGTCGTCGCCCGCGATCATTTGGGGACGAAAATTAGTTTAGTGGCCGGGGCGGCGCTGATGATCGATTATATTTTAACTGTCGCCGTCAGCATCAGCTCCGGCGTCGCCGCGCTGACATCGGCGTTTCCGGGGCTGCTGCCGTGGAAAGTGGAGCTCGCTGTCGCTCTTGTCTTGCTTTTAATGGTGCTCAATTTACGCGGCATTACCGAATCCGCAACGGTTTTCGCCTACCCGACGTATGTGTTCATTGGCTTCGTTCTTGTGATGATCGCTGTCGGCGGGTGGCAGTTGTGGCAGGAAGGATGGCAGGGGTTTACGATGCATGAGCATGCTTCCACAGCTCACATGTTTGCGTCCGGTTACAGTTTGTTTATTTTGCTGCGCGCCTTTTCATCGGGATGTTCGGCGATGACTGGGGTCGAAGCGATCAGCAACGGCGTGCCGGCGTTCCGGCCAGACAGTTCAAAAAACGCCGCCATTACGATGGGATGGATGTCCACATTGCTTGGCGTGATGTTTTTAGGCATCACCGTGTTGGCGGCAGGATTTGGTGTTACCCCGACTGAGCATCAGACGGTCATTTCGCAAATTGGGCGCCATGTGTTTGGGAATGGTCTTTTGTTTTACTTGTTTCAGCTGGCGACGATGCTCATTTTAGTACTCGCAGCCAATACGTGTTTTGCCGCGTTTCCACAGCTGACGTCGATTATGGCAAAGGACGGTTTTTTGCCGAGAAGCTTGGCGGCCCGAGGCGATCGCCTCGTGTTTTCCAATGGCATCATTTTATTGAGCGTGTTGGCGATCTTGTTGATCATTGTTTTTCATGCGGAGACTCATTCGCTCATCCCGCTTTACGCGGTCGGCGTATTTCTTTCCTTTACCATCGGTCAGAGCGGGTTGATTAAAAAATTATGGAAACGGGAAGAAGGACGGAAGATCGGCGTGCTGCTTACCGTTGGAACGGGAGCGGTGGTCACCGGGATGGTCACGCTCGTCACGATGGTCGCCAAATTTACGCAGGGGGCCTGGATCGTCATCGTGGCGATTCCGTTGTTCGTCTGGATGTTCATCCGAATTCACGAGCATTACAAAAAACTTGGCGAGCAATTGCGGCTTGACGAACGGGAGTGGCAACAGCGCGGGAAACTGTTGAAACCAAAAGTCATTATTCCCATTTCCGGCGTCAGCAAAGTGGTCGCCCAATCCGTTCAGTACGCTCGCAGCATTTCCGACGACATTACGGCACTGTCGATTATTTTCGACGAAAAAGACGAACAAAAGCTGCGGCAAAAGTGGGAGAAGTTTTATCCGGACATTCCGTTGGAAGTCATCTATTCACCGTACCGAACCATTTTGTCGCCATTATTAGAATACATCACGAAAGCGGAAAAAGAAGCAGACCGCGCGCCGGTGACAGTGCTCTTGCCGCAATTTATCGTGAAAAAATGGTGGCATACATTTTTGCATAACCAAACCGCCATCATCTTGCGCTTTTTCTTGATCATGAAAAAAGATGTGGTCATTGCGACATTGCCGTATCATTTGCGGGAATAATGTCGAGAAAAGGGGAAACATTTCCCCGGAAATCGATGCGTGTCGAATGGCAAGAAAGTCCCCTCTCCGTACGGAATTGCATATCGTACGGCAGGGGGGATTCATATGTGGTTATGGGTGTCCATGATTTTGCTCGCTTTCAGCGTGAGCATGGACAGTTTGAGCGTAGGCATGACGTATGGAATGAGTGGTGTCCGTTTCTCCTTTGTTTCGTTGGCGCTGATCGCATTCATGTCCGGGGCGGTGGTGTTTGCGTCCATGAACATCGGCCGCCTGTTGGCGCTTTTTTTGCCGTTGCAAGTCGAGCGAGGGCTTGCTTCGGTCATTCTCATGGCGCTTGGCGGTTGGGCGATTTATAACGTCTATAAACCAAAGGGAGACGGGAGTGAGTTTTCGATGGAGCCTGATGAAGCAGGGGGGGCTAACCGTTTCAGCGGCGCTGTTCAAGTATTGAAACGCCCCGAACTTGGCGATCTTGATCGTTCAGGCACGATCAGTCAAAAAGAAGCGTTATTAATCGGCATTGCTCTTTCGATGGATTCCTTTGGCGCCGGGGTCAGTTCGTCGCTTTTGCATTTTCCGCCGCTTTCGTTTGCCTTGCTGGTTGGTATGTTTAATCTTGTGTTCATCAGACTCGGCTTATCGTTGGGGTATATGGTGTCAAAAACAAGAATCATGAAAAGGGCGACCATGCTGCCTGGGGTTGTATTGATCGTCTTGGGGTTGATCAAATTATTTCGGTGACACCATGTTGGCGGCTTGTTCGTAATTCAAGGGTGACATGAGGATGAAAAAAGGAGAGAGGCACGATGTGGAAAAAGTTTTTATCGAAGCTCGGCATTGGCGCTGCCAAAGTGGATCTCGCGCTGCATCGCCCGCATGTGCGCCTTGGTGAAACGATGGAAGGAGAGTTTTTGTTGGAAGGCGGTTCGGTCGCCCAACAAATCCGCAAGCTGGAAGTGGTGCTTCAGCTTGACGTAGAGGCAGGCGGCAAGACATACCGCCGTCGGGCAGCTGTCATCCCGGTGGCCTCGTCGTTTACGATTCAGCCTGGCGAGCGGAAAGTGCTGCCGTTTTCGTACACACTGCCGCTCCATTTGCCGATCAGCCGCCCGACCGTGCGCTATACGTTCGTGACTCATCTCGATATTGCGGATGGAGCTGATGCGTACGACCAAGACGCCATTCACATTTTGCCGCCGACGGCCTTGGAGCAAGTGTTTTCCGCTTTGGCCGCCCTGGGATTCCGGGAGAAAGCGACATCCGGAAGCATTACGCCGCATGGTCAGGAATTTTCGTTCTTCCCGACGAGCGAATTTCAAGGGATCGTCCAAGAAGTCGAGTTTTTTGCCCTTGTCGAGGGAGAAGGGGTGCGTTTGTATATGGAGATCGACGTCCGCCACGGCTTTGGCGGGGAAAGCGAAATGAAACGGGAGCTGTTGATCACTCACGAACAGCTTCGCGATTCGGCGACGGCAGCCTGTCTGCTTCGAGAAGCCATCGAAGAGGCGGTGCGGGCGGCCGGGGCGTTCGGCCAGCTGAGCGGGCATCCGTTGGCAACGCCGCATTCGCCTATTTATAGCCATCCAGTTGGCCATTATCCACCCGTCCATCATTCGCGCCATGGCGGACATGGATGGTCCGGCGCCATTGGAGGATTTGCGGCCGGGATGTTGGCGGGAATGGTGGCGGAGGAGCTGCTCGACGATGCCGTTGATGATGTGGCTGACGGTCTGGATGTCGATGACTGGTTTGACGGCGGCGATGGATTTGATGGCGGGGATTGGCTGTAAACAGGATGGAGGAAGGCGTTTCGCCTGAGGCGGGACGCCTTTTTTGCCGATACGGAAGGCCCGTACAATGGTGACCGTTTCCTTTTTATAGGCATATAACAGTAAATGGAAATGAACTGATAAAAAACGAGGGGGAAGCGTGATGAACCATATGCATGGGCAAATGCACGGCCATCGCCATTTGGCATGGCATGAAACGTTGCGGCAGGGAGGTGCAGACGATTGGATCACGAATACATAAAGCATAAAATAAAGCAAGGAAATAGTGAAAAGAATGAAGGAGGCGCCATCGATGCGTTGCTATATCGTTTTCGACATTGGCGGCACGTATGTGAAACATGCCGTCATGAACGAGCGCGGTGATTTTTTGGAAAAGGGGCGCTACCGTTCGGAGCGTCATGACTTTCAACGGTTTCGCGACGACTTGCTTCGCGTCGTCCGCCACGCGCAGGCGAGTTACGAACTTTCTGGCATCGCGATCAGTTCGGCAGGCAGCGTCGACAGCGACATCGGTGTCATTGGCGGAAGCAGCGCCTTGCCGTGCATTCACGGCCCCAACTTTAAAGACGTATTCGGCGGGGCGACGGGTCTGCCGGTGGAGCTGGAAAATGATGCGAACTGTGCGGCGCTCGGCGAATTATGGAAGGGAGCGGGCCGGGGCTGCCGCGACATCGCCTTTGTCATCGTCGGCACCGGCATCGGCGGAGCAATTGTGAAAGACGGACGCATCCATAAAGGCGCGCATTTGCATGGCGGAGAGTTTGGCTATATGTTGATGGATGTCCGTTATGCAAACGGAACCCTTGAATGCAAAACATGGAGTGAACTGGCGGCGACGAGTGCGCTGGTCCGGATGGCGGCCGAGGAAAAAGGGATGCAAGAAAGTGAACTGGACGGGGAAAAAGTATTTGCGTTGGCAGAGGGCGGCGATGAAGCCGCGCAAAAGGCGATCGATCGATTTTACTTCTCCTTGGCGCAAGGCATTTTTAATTTGCAGTATGCGTACGATCCGGAAAAAATCATTGTCGGCGGGGGCATTAGCAGCCGTCCTGATTTCATCAGTGAAATCAACAAGCGGCTTTCTGCGCTGCTGTCGGTTGTTTCGATCGCGAAAGTCCGCCCCGTTGTGGAGGCGTGCCGCTTCAAAAACGATGCGAACTTGCTCGGCGCTTTGTACCACTACCTAGAACGGCGCGGGGAGCTGGGGGCAGGCCCATTTCCGCCCGCTGACTGATGACTGACGCTCTTCCCGGCATCACACCCATCCAAAAACGTGCGGGTAGTAGAAACGAATGATTTGTAGTACAATAGAGCAGGCACGGCCGAAGCAGGGTGTTATTTCGCCCACCCGGCCCATATGTATAAAAAGGACGACCCCGCGCAGAAAGGATGGAACGAATGCACTGGATCGAGCTGTTGAAGGCGGTTATTTTAGGGATGGTCGAGGGGCTGACCGAGTTTGCCCCTGTGTCTTCGACCGGGCATATGATCATTGTGGACGATCTTTGGTTGAAATCGACCGAGTTTTTAGGCAAGTACGCGGCGAATACGTTTAAAGTCGTTATCCAGCTCGGCTCGATTTTGGCCGCTGTTGTGGTGTTTAAAGACCGATTTCTCGATTTGCTTGGTTTCCGCGGCCGCCATCCGGGCGGACATCCGCGGCTGACGCTTCTTCACGTCATCGTCGGCCTGCTTCCAGCCGGGGTGCTCGGCGTCTTGTTTGAAGACTACATCGACGAACATTTGTTTTCTACGAAAACGGTGCTCATCGGCCTTGTGCTCGGCGCGCTGCTCATGATCGCCGCCGACAAATTCGCGAAAAGAGCTGCGCGGGCGCAGACGGTCGACGAAATTACGTACAAACAGGCGTTTCTCGTCGGATTGGTGCAATGCTTATCGTTATGGCCCGGTTTTTCCCGCTCCGGTTCGACGATTGCCGGCGGGGTGCTCGTCGGCATGAGCCATCGCGCCGCCGCCGATTTCACGTTCATTATGGCTGTTCCGATCATGGCCGGGGCGAGCGGGCTGTCGCTGTTGAAAAACTGGCAATACGTCACGGCTGCCGACATCCCGTTTTTCATCGCCGGTTTTTTGAGCGCCTTCGTCTTTGCCTTGCTGGCGATCCGTTTCCTCCTGCAGCTCATCAACCGCATCCGCCTCGTGCCGTTTGCGGTATATCGGATCGTGCTAGCCGTTGTTATTTCTTTGTTATACTTTTAGTCGCGCCGCTTGGTGGAG
The DNA here is from genome assembly GCA_900450595.1 of [Flavobacterium] thermophilum. Classification (GTDB taxonomy): domain Bacteria; phylum Bacillota; class Bacilli; order Bacillales; family Anoxybacillaceae; genus Geobacillus; species Geobacillus thermophilus. The sequence goes on along the minus strand of UGGS01000002.1, from coordinate 1,104,552 downwards.
GTGTTCCGCCGGGCGGTTGTTTGTTATCTTCTTTTACTCTGTTGGCTGGCATGCATTCCGCTTAGGGGAACAAAAGATGATGAATTGTAGAAGACCAAGGATTTAAGGGGAAATGTTGTGCTTCAACAAGGTTTTTCAAATAGAAAAGTCTTGAAACATCATCATTTGCTTTTGGGCGAGCTCCCCAAACCGCATGAATTCGTTGTTTTTCGCCAGTCCGTCTTCTAAAAAATGTTGAGAAAAGTAAAAAAATAGTTGTTGCTTATCTGTACTATGGATTATAATACGGATAAGCCGTTTAGTCGAGTTGCTTATTTCCATGCCTATGCAAAACAAGGCGATGCCGAAAAAACGGCCGTGGTTAGCCGCGTCAGGCATCGCCTGCTTTCACCGGCGGGCGGTGTCTTGAATGATGGAAAGCAATGTTTGCAGCGGATCGCTTCCGCCGGCTTTCTCCATGTTTTTCCGGTAGCGCTCTTTGTTTTCATATAGGCGGCGAATGGCGGCATAGAACGATTCGTTTGTCAAGTCTTCTTCCATCAGCACTTCCGCATAGCCCGCGTTTTTAAACGAGCGGGCGTTGAGAATTTGGTCGCCGCGGCTTGCCGCTTTCGAGAGCGGGATGAGCAGCATCGGCTTGCGCAAGGCGAGCAGTTCGAAAATGGCGTTTGCGCCCGCGCGAGAGACGACGATGTCGGCCAAAGCCAACAAGTGCGGCAGCTCTTCGTTGACGTATTCGAACTGTTTGTATCCTTTTTGGTCTGCGAGGCTTGGGTCGATGTTTCCTTTGCCGCAAATGTGGATGATGTCAAATTCGGCAAGCAGCGTTGATAAGTTGGCGCGCAAGGCGTCGTTGATTCTTTTCGAGCCTAAGCTGCCGCCCATCGCCAGCAGCACCGGTTTTTTGCCGTCGAACTGGCACATCCTCCGCCCTTGGGCAACGCTGCCGTGCTTCAGTTCCTCGCGGACGACGGCGCCGATGTAGACCGCTTTATCGGCGCTGACGTGTTGCTTCGTTTCCGGAAAGGTGAGGCAAATTTTCGTCGCAAAGGGCATGGCGATTTTGTTTGCAAGACCGGGCGTCAAGTCGGATTCATGAATGACCGACGGCACACCGTTCAGCCAGGCGCCGAGAATGACGGGAACGGAGACGAATCCGCCTTTGGAGAACACGACGTCCGGCCTTTCTTTTTGGATAAGGCGGTACGCCTGCCAAACGCCTTTTAGCACGTTGAACGGATCTTTAAAGTTTTTCCAGTCAAAATAGCGTCGCAGTTTTCCGGTCGAAACCGAATAGTACGGTACGCCGTCGATGCGGCCGATGATCTCCCGTTCAATTCCCTCGTGAGAGCCGATGTAGATGATGTCCCAGCCTTGTGCTTTTAGTTTCGGAATCAAGGCGACGTTGACCATCACATGGCCAGCCGTGCCGCCGCCGGTTAAGACGATTTTCTTTCGCAATGCAGATCACCTGTCTTTTTGCAAGATGAATAACGTACAATGCAGCCGTCCCGTTCCGGCCGTCCGGCGGAACGGATATGCCGATGAATTGCTCTTTGCGGCTAGAGTTTCATACCGATTATGTATTATAGCAGATGCAACGTCATTTATGGAGGAAACCGATCGGCTGGACGTTTCGTATAGAAAAAGGGAACGCTTGGGCGTCACATGAAAATTTCATTGTTTTCCTTTTGATTTTTCATCGAAATTATATATTATTATTATAAATTTAGTAGTCTGTTCGCACGTTGTGATTTTTTAAAGGAAAAAATATTGCGAGGTGAGGACGATGTTGGCATGGCTTTTCGGTTGTCTGATCGCTGGAATCATCGTTTACGGGGTTGTGCCGACGATCGTCATTCGCAAAAAGCGGGTACTGCTGTTTCGGGAAGGAACAGCGCCCGATTGCCTTGCTTTGACGTTTGATGACGGTCCTGACCCGTATTATACGCCAAAACTGTTGGATTTATTAAAGAAACACGGTGTCAAGGCGACGTTTTTCGTCGTCGGCCGCAAAGCGGAACGTTATCCGGACATTGTGCGGCGCATGGTGGAGGAAGGCCATGAAGTCGGGATTCACAACTATCGCCATATAAGCAACTGGCTTCTGCCGCCGCTTTGGCTCGATTGGGGGGTGCGCCGCGCCGCTGCGGCGATTGAGCGGGCGACGGGTCAACGACCGGTTTATTACCGCCCGCCGTGGGGGCATTTTAACGCATGGGCGCCGATCGTGCAAAAACGGTATACGACCGTGTTATGGACGCATATTGTTGGCGACTGGAACGCCAAACTGGGGGCAATGGAGTTGTTCCGCCGGTTAAAAGGAGCGTTGCGCGGCGGGGCGATGATTGTTCTTCACGACAACGGCGATGCGTTGGGCGCCGACCGGCATGCGCCGGAGCAAATGTTGTCAGCGCTTGAGCTGCTGCTGAAAGATGAAGCGGCGAAAAAGATGCGCTGGGTGACGATTACAGAAATGAGAAACGCGCAAACTAACAAACGAATCTCGTCGATGTGATGGGGGAGCCATGGAAACGGGTGTATGGTTGCCGTACGTTCAGTCGTACGGATATGTGATGCTGTTTTTGTTTTTATTTTGCGGCATTGTCGGCATCCCGGCGCCGGAGGAAAGTTTGCTTTTTTTCGTCGGTTTGATCGTCGCCAAGGAGCAGCTGTTGCTTTGGCCGTCGCTCGCGTCATGCTGGGGAGGGGCGATGGCCGGCATGGTGGCGGCGTATGGCGCCGGACGATGGTGGGGGGCGCCGTTTATGAAAAAGTACGGCAAATACGTCGGAATTACGGACGAACGGTGGGGGCGGGCCCAGCTTTGGTTCCGCCGTTATGGGAAATGGGGCATTTTGTTCGGCTGTTATGCGCCAGGCGTCCGGCAAATCTGCCCGTATATGGCGGGAGTGAGCCGGTTTCCGTTTCGGCCGTTTTTGCTGCTTGCAGCGTTCGGAACGGCTGGATGGGTCGCCCCGCTGATGTTCGTTGGGCTGCTGCTCGGCCGGCATGTTCATATTCCCCTCGTTTCTTTCCCGCTTGTCGGATTGGCGTTGTTTTTGCTGTTTTTGCTTGTGGCGTGGATCGGGCAGCGGAGGCGCAAAAAATCTTTCGAAAGCTAAAGGGTGCGATCGATGATGAAAGTGTTGTTCTTGCCGTTGTTTCAAATGAACACGGGACACCATAAAGTCGCGGATACGTTGATCGATTTTTTGCGGCGCCAGTTTCCGGCGGTCGAAAGCAAAAAAATCGACTTTTTGAGCTATTGCAATGAACTGATGGAAAAAATGGTGTCAGAAGCGTATTTGCGCTGGATTCGCTCACATCCCGCTTCCTATCATCGCGTGTACAAAACGTTTATGTATCAAGAGCCGCCGCGGTTCGAGTTTGTTTCATTTGAGCCATGGCTGCCATATTTCGAAAGCAAAATGAAAAAAATGCTCGAGCAGGAACGGCCCGATTTGATCGTTTGCACCCACTCGTTTCCGTCGCGCATTTTGCAGCAGCTTAAGCGGAAACAGGCGCTGTTTGTTCCTGTGGTGAACGTCTATACCGATTTTTTCATGAACAGCGTCTGGGGGAAACGGTTTATCGATTATCACTTCGTCCCCCATCCAGAGGCGAAATGGGAGCTGGTCACAAAGTACGGGATTGACGAGGGGCGCATCGTGGTCACAGGCATCCCGGTTCATGATGCGTTTCGGAACACGACGGAAACGCGGCGAAAGAGGCGGCCGATCCATATACTTGTCGCAGGCGGAAACCAGGGGCTTGGCAATATGATGGCCTTTTTGCGGGCGGCCCGGGCGTCGACGCTGTTTCGCTATTCCGTGCTATGCGGCGCCAACCGCCAGTTATACGACGAAATTGCCAGCTGGAAGCTCCCGCACATCCGTCCGCTCCCGTACATTGCCGACCCGGAAGAAATGAACCGGCTGTACGATGAGGTGGACGCGGTGGTGACAAAGCCGGGCGGAGTGACGGTGAGCGAGCTGCTTCACAAACGCATTCCGATGTTTACGATCGATTGTTTGCCGGGTCAGGAGCGCATCAATTTGCAATATTTGCAGCGGAACGGCTTGATTTACCATTTAGCTGAACCGGACCGCGGCGAGCGGGCCATGTTGCGCCTGCTCAATGATGACGTCGAGAAAAACCGGTTTTTCCGCCGTGTGTCCGACTATTTCGCCGGGGTGGAGAAAACGGGGCAGGAAGCGCTCGCCGAAATGGTGGCGGCGATGCCGCGGCGTCGCGCCCAGCGTGTGCTTCACCCGTAGCGTGGGCCATCTAACGGACGTTAGATGGCATTTTTTTGTGCCGGGCGGATGCGCCAAGGGTGGCGAAACAAGCTGCACCGTACATATAAAATATCAGACCGTTGGGCGCGAAACGTGTTACAATAGGAACGATGGCCAAGGAAAGAGGAGGAACGAAGATGAAAACGAGAGTCGGAGTGTTGTACGGCGGGAAGTCGCCGGAGCATCAAGTATCGTTGTCAACGGCGATGGCGGTGATGAACGCCATTGATCCTCATAAATTTGATGTGATTCCGATTTACATTACTCCACAAGGGCAGTGGATTAAAGGAAAGCGATTGACCGGACCGGTCGAAGAAGTGAAACAGCTGCAGTTCACGTCGACAGCGACGGCCATGATCCCGGTATCTTTAAACCAGGTGCCGGCGTCGGAATCGTCGCCTGCGGACAGCGAGGAAACGATTGACGTCATCTTCCCGCTTTTGCATGGGCCGAACGGCGAAGACGGAACTGTGCAAGGCCTGCTCGAAATGTTAAACCTCCCGTACGTGGGCAACGGCGTGCTTGCCTCGGCCGTCGGCATGGATAAAGTGATTATGAAAAACTTGTTTGCCCAAGCCGGGCTGCGCCAGGCGAAATATGTGGCGGTGACCAAATATGACTGGCAAAAAGGCGGGGAAGCCGTCTACGACCGGATCGAACAAGAGCTTGGCTACCCGTGCTTTGTCAAACCGGCCAATGCCGGATCGAGCGTCGGCATTTCGAAATGCAAACAGCGCGGCGATTTGCACGAGGCGTTTGCCGAAGCGTTTAAGTATGACCGGAAAATCATCATTGAAGAAGCAATCGTCGGCCGGGAGATCGAGATCGGCGTCATCGGCAATGATGAACCGATTTGTTCGGTCGTCGGAGAAATTGTGCCAAAAAAGGAATTTTACGACTATGAGGCGAAATATGAAGACGGGCAAACGGAATTGATTATTCCCGCCAAGGTGACGCCCGAGCAGTATGAGACGATCAAGAAAATGGCCATTGCCGCGTTTAAAGCGCTCGACTTGTCCGGGCTCGTGCGTGCCGACTTTTTCCTCGCTGAAGATGGCACCGTGTATATTAACGAAATCAATACGATGCCGGGATTTACCCCGTACAGCATGTTTCCGCTTCTTTGGCAGCACAGCGGCGTGCCGTATCCGGAACTGATCGAGCGCCTCATTGCGCTGGCGTTGGAACGGCATCAAGAAAAGCAGACGATCACGTACACATTTGAAAAATAAAGAGGGTGAAAGCGGATGATGAAACGGACGGTGCGGCAAATTGCGGAGATGTCAGGCGGTCGGTGCGTGAAGCCGGAATGGGAGACGATTGCCGTCAGCGGTGTATCGACAGACACGAGAACGATCCAAGCCGGCAACTTGTACGTTCCGCTTATCGGCGCGAAGTTTAACGGCCATGCCTTTGTGAATGAGGCGGTGCAAAAAGGAGCGGCGGCAGTGCTGTGGGCGGAAGCGGAGGGGACGCCGCCAGAAGGCGTTCCGGCGATTATCGTTGACGATACCCTTTCGGCGCTGCAGCGGCTTGCCGCCCGTTACCGCCAACAGCTCGGGCTGAAAGTGGTCGGCGTGACCGGCAGCAACGGCAAAACGACGACAAAAGATATGATTGCCGCGTTGTTGGCGGCCAACTACCGCGTGCAAAAAACGGAAGGGAACCTCAACAACCATATTGGCGTACCGTTGACGCTGCTTTCGCTCGAGGAAGACACAGAGATTGCCGTTGTCGAAATGGGGATGAGCGGATTCGGTGAAATCGAGCGGCTCACGTTGATTGCCAAACCGGATGCAGCCGTCATTACCAACATCGGGGAATCACATTTGCAAGAGCTTGGTTCACGGGAAGGCATCGCCAAAGCCAAATTGGAAATTTTGGAAGGGGTGCACCGCGATGGCTTGTTCGTCTACCATGGCGACGAACCGCTGTTGGCCGAGCGCGTGCCGCATTTATCCCTTCCCCGCCACGTCGCGACATTTGGGGCGGGAGCGGAAAACGACTACTACCCGACCGATGTGCGCATTGAAGCGGGGGGGACGTCGTTTGCCATTAACGCGCTTCCGGATCGGACGCTCTTTATGCCGGTGTTGGGAAAACATCACGTGTACAACGCGCTCGCGGCCATCGCGGTAGCCCGCTTTTTTGGCGTCGGCTGGGACAGCATCGATGCGGCCTTGTCCCGTCTGCAAGTGACGCGCATGCGCACCGAAGTTGTCAAAACAAAGCATGGCTTCACGGTCATTAACGATGCTTACAACGCCAGCCCGACTTCGACGCGTGCAGCGTTGACGCTGCTTGGGGAACTGGACGGGTATCGGAACAAAATTGCCGTCTTGGGCGATATATTGGAGCTTGGCGAAAAAGAAGCCGAGTTTCACGAAGAGATCGGGGCGATGCTGCGGCCGGAGATGGCGGATTACGTGTTCACTTATGGACCGCTGGCGCGCTATATTGCGGAAGCTGCTGCACCGTTTTTTGCCGACGGTCGGGTGCGGGCGTTTGACGATAAGGCGGCATTGGCCGAGGCGGTGCGTTCGGTCGCTTCTCCGGACGATATTGTCTTGTTGAAGGCATCGCGCGGCATGAAATTGGAAGAACTGCTCCGCTATTGGGTGTAAAATCAGGCCAACCGCGAAAAACTAAAAGCGGCGTCATGGGCGCCGCTTTTCATTCCAGCGGGGGTGGGGGATCATGATCGGCTGCTTATGCATTCATGGCTTTACCGGCAGCCCGGAGGAAGTGGCGCCGCTGGCCGACTATTTGCGGGAACGGACCGATTGGGTCATCGAAACGCCGACATTGCCGGGCCACGGAAGCGAGCTGCAGCTAAAGGGAATTACATACGACCAATGGATTGCGGCGGCGGAACAAGCGTTTCTAGCGCTCCATCGCCGCTGCCGTACGGTGTATGTCATAGGGTTTTCGATGGGCGGAGTGATCGCCGTTTACCTGGCGGAAAAATACCCGGTCGCCAAGCTTGTGTTGCTCAGCGCAGCGTTTTATTATGTAAATCCAAGGCAATTATGGCGCGACATCCGCGAAATGTTTGCCAACGGCTGGCGTGGAGCGCGGGAGCACCCGTTGTTTCTCCGCTATCGAAACAAAATGATGGCGACGCCGTTTTCAGCTGTCAGGGAATTTCGCAAACTCGTCCGCGATGTGCGTCCCCGACTTCCGCGCGTCGCGGCACCCGCGCTCATTGTGCAAGGAGAAAAAGATGGGATCGTGCCGCTAAAAAGCGCCTATTATTTATATGAGCAGATTGGATCGGCGGAAAAAAAGCTGTTGCTTTTGCCCAATTCGTTCCATCATGTTTGTCATAGTATCGATCGGCACGTTCTGTTTGCTGAGGTGGAAACATTTTTGCGCGCTGCCCATGCCCATCATTGCAAATCACCGCATAACATGGTATGATAACTGTCAAACCTTTCTCACGAATCAGGGACGATTTTGAATTTAAGGAGTTTGGATAACATTGACGACATTTCAAGAATTAGGATTAAGCCAAGAAGTGATGAAAGCGATCGAGCGGATGGGGTTTGAAGAGACGACCCCGATTCAAGCAAAGACGATTCCGCTCAGTCTGCAAAATAAAGACGTAATCGGTCAAGCGCAAACCGGAACTGGGAAAACGGCGGCGTTTGGTATTCCGATTGTGGAAAAAGTGGACGTAAAAAACGGCGCCGTTCAAGCGCTCGTTGTCGCGCCGACGCGGGAGCTCGCCATCCAAGTATCAGAAGAGCTGTATAAAATCGGCGCGGTCAAGCGCGTGCGCGTCTTGCCGATTTACGGCGGTCAAGATATCGACCGGCAAATCCGCGCTTTGAAAAAACATCCGCACGTCATCGTCGGCACGCCGGGCCGCATCCTTGACCATATCAACCGCGGCACGCTGCGTCTTGAGCACGTGCATACCGTCGTGCTCGATGAGGCGGACGAGATGCTCAACATGGGGTTTATCGAGGACATTGAAGCGATTTTAAGCCATGTGCCGGCCGAGCGGCAGACGCTGCTGTTTTCCGCAACGATGCCGGACCCGATCCGCCGCATCGCCGAGCGGTTCATGAATGAGCCGGAACTCGTGAAGGTCAAGGCGAAAGAGATGACTGTGCCGAACATTCAACAGTACTACTTAGAAGTGCACGAGAAAAAGAAATTTGACATTTTGACGCGGCTTCTCGATATTCAGGCGCCGGAGCTCGCGATCGTGTTCGGCCGCACGAAGCGGCGCGTCGATGAGCTTGCCGAGGCGCTCAACTTGCGCGGCTATGCGGCGGAAGGCATCCACGGCGATTTAAGCCAGGCGAAGCGCCTGTCGGTGTTGCGCAAGTTTAAAGAAGGATCGATCGAAATTTTAGTCGCAACCGACGTTGCCGCGCGCGGATTGGATATTTCCGGCGTGACGCACGTATATAACTTCGACATCCCGCAGGATCCGGAAAGCTACGTCCACCGGATCGGGCGGACAGGCCGCGCCGGGAAAACGGGTGTGGCGATGACGTTTGTCACGCCAAGGGAGATCGGCCAGCTCCACCATATTGAGCGGACGACGAAGCGGAAAATGGAACGGATGAAGCCGCCGACGCTCGATGAGGCGCTGGAAGGCCAACAGCGCATTGCCATTGAGAAGCTTCTCAATGTGGCGGAAACAGAAAACTTGTCGTTTTACAAGCGGGCCGCCGAGGAGCTGCTGGAAGAGCATGATTCGGTGACGCTTGTCGCCGCCTGCTTGAAAATGTTGACGCGCGAGCCGGATACAACGCCGGTAAAACTGACCGAAGAGCCGCCATTAGCGGTCAAACGGGAGAAAAAACGGGGCGGCCGCCCGGACGGCTCCGCGCGCGGACGGACGAAAAAACGGCGGATTACGGCGCATTAAGCGCCGTTTTTTCATGGCCGGACGACATGAAACGACGGCGGTCCGGGGCGGACGGTCAAAAACGGAGCGAGCAGCCCGCCGGTGACAAAGCCGAACAGATGGGCGATGAGGTTGCCGTCCGGCTCCATCAAGCCGAGCAACAGGTTGATGGCCATAGCGGCCAACAGCAACTGGGCGTGCCGGGGGGCGATGAGGTCGCGGCGAAAAAGGGCGAGATAGCTGTACATGCCAAATAAGGAGAAAATGGCGCCCGACGCCCCAACATGGCTGTACATCGGCGGAAGAAGCAAGGCGGTGGCAAGGTTGGCGCCGACGCCTCCCCCGATATAAAGAAGCAAAAACTTCCTTTTCCCAAGCGCTTGCTCGAGCCACGAGCCGAACAACCATAAGGAGAGGCTGTTCGCGGCTAAATGGTCGAAATCGAGGTGCAATAAAAGCGGGCTGACAAGCCGCCAATACTCCCCATGGCGGATGGCGCCGTTCGTTCCGACGATGCTCTGCCAGACTGGCTCAAGCGCCGGAAGAGGAAGCGTGAACAACCCCCATAAGCCAACATGGACGAGCAACAGGATGAATACGGCGGGGCAAAGGCGAGGCAGCGGCCGACCGTCCCCGGTACGGTGAAACATGAACGAGCCTCCTTTCTTGGCAGGAAACCAAACATAGGGATTGCTATAAGCCATCTTATGCGCGACGGCCGGAAAAAATTTGTCCGCGGCCGGCAAACCGATAGCAGGGGGGAACGCGATGATCATCGGCATCGGCATTGACATTGTGGAATTGGAGCGCATTCGGTCCATCCTTGCCCGCAGCCGCAAACTCCCGGAGCGGATTTTAACGCCGCGGGAGAAGGCGCAGTTTGATGAGTTGCCGCCTGCCCGGCAGGTGGAATTTCTCGCCGGACGGTTTGCGGCGAAGGAAGCGTACGCCAAAGCGCTCGGGACAGGAATTGGACGGCATTTGTCATTTCAGGATATTGAAATCGCCACAGATGCCTACGGGAAACCGCGCATTGCTGCTGACTGCGACCGCGAAGTCGTTCATCTTTCCATTTCCCATAGCCGCGATTATGCGGTTGCCCAAGTCGTCATCGAGCGGTTGGAACCATTCAAGCCGTTCGATCTTTGTCATAGCTAGTCTGCATATTCCCGGGTGTTGTCTCATATATTGTAGTGCATGGACAGAAACCGATATATGAGGCAAAGGGGTTGAAGCGATGGGCAGAAAGGTGCTTATGGCATTGGTCGGCATCATCTTTCTATTTGTGTTAGCTGGCTGCGGGTCCAAATCGCAGGAGGAAGTGTTCAAGGCGCTGAATGAAAAGATGGATGAGCTGACAGGTTACCAAGCGGAAGCGAAAATGACGTTCCACACCGGCGCCGAGCCGCAAGTATACCATGTGGAAGTGTGGCATAAGCAGCCGTCGTACTACCGCGTCAGCTTGAAAAACGCCGACAAAGGGCAAAGCCAAATGATTTTGCGCAATGATGAGGGGGTATTCGTCTTTACACCCGCCCTCAACAAAAGCTTCAAGTTTGTCAGCGATTGGCCGAAAAACAGTAGCCAAGCGTATTTGTACGAATCGCTCGTCAAAGACATTTTGAGCGATCCAAAGACAAAGTTTAAGGCAACGAAAAATCATTACGTGTTCGAGACAAAAACGAACTACCCGAACAGTGAGGTCGTCCCAACACAGGAGATTACACTGCGCAAAAAAGATTTGGCGCCGGTCTCGGTCAAAGTGATGGATACCGACCGGAAAGCATTGTTGACGGTCGAATTCTCCAATGTTGAATTTAACAAAAAGTTTGATGACGATGCGTTCGACACGTCCAAAAACATGACCGGGGCGCGTCTTGAGGTGCCAACGATGGCCGAAGGAAAAGAACAAGTGATGGAAGTCATGTACCCCGATTTGAGCCGGCTGCCTGAAGGAGTGAAAATGCTCGAGGAAAAAGAGGTCAAAAGTGAGAGTGGCAAACGAGTGATTATGACGTTTGGCGGCAAAAAATCATTTACGCTCGTTCAAGAAAAAGCGGAAGTGCTTCCGGCAACGAGCATGCCCGTCTTGGTGAACGGCGATCCCGTCGATTTAGGCTTCACCGTCGGCGCTCTCACCGATCGAACGCTGACATGGTCGTACAACGGGGTGGAGTTTACGCTCGCCTCGGACGATTTGACTCTACAAGAAATGATAATGGTGGCCAGCACAGTGCAGGAAAAAGCGGCAAAATAACGATGCCATCCGAAAAAAGGCGTGTCTCCCCGCTTCCGAAAGCAGGGGAGCCGCCTTTTTTCTATTGCCCGATTGGAGTTGCGGCACCGGTGCAGCCAACCGCAGCGCCCGTCCAACGTTTTTCGCTGTCTTCGCACGCTTTCCCCTATTCCTTCTTCCGCAATGGCATGGTAAACTAAAAAAGGACGAAAAATGATTTCAAGCGCTTTCAAGTTTGCGCAACAGGAAAGGCAGCGAGAAACCATGAACGACTTTCATCGCGATACGTGGGCGGAAGTGGATTTGGACGCCATTTACGACAATGTGGCGAATTTGCGCCGTTTGCTGCCGGACGACACGCACATTATGGCGGTCGTGAAGGCGAACGCCTATGGACATGGGGATGTGCAGGTGGCAAGGACAGCGCTCGAAGCGGGGGCCTCCCGCCTGGCGGTTGCCTTTTTGGATGAGGCGCTCGCTTTAAGGGAAAAAGGAATCGAAGCGCCGATTCTAGTTCTCGGGGCTTCCCGTCCAGCTGATGCGGCGCTGGCCGCCCAGCAGCGCATTGCCCTGACCGTGTTCCGCTCCGACTGGTTGGAAGAAGCGTCCGCCCTTTACAGCGGTCCTATTCCTATTCATTTCCATTTGAAAATGGACACCGGCATGGGACGGCTTGGAGTGAAAGACGAGGAGGAGACGAAACGAATCGCAGCGCTGATTGAGCGCCATCCGCATTTTGTGCTTGAAGGGGTGTACACGCATTTTGCGACTGCGGATGAAGTGAACACCGATTATTTTTCCTATCAGTATACCCGTTTTTTGCACATGCTCGAATGGCTGCCGTCGCGCCCGCCGCTCGTCCATTGCGCCAACAGCGCAGCGTCGCTCCGTTTCCCTGACCGGACGTTCAATATGGTCCGCTTCGGCATTGCCATGTATGGGCTTGCCCCGTCGCCCGGCATCAAGCCGCTGCTGCCGTATCCATTAAAAGAAGCATTTTCGCTCCATAGCCGCCTCGTACACGTCAAAAAACTGCAACCAGGCGAAAAGGTGAGCTATGGTGCGACGTACACTGCGCAGACGGAGGAGTGGATCGGGACGATTCCGATCGGCTATGCGGACGGCTGGCTCCGCCGCCTGCAGCACTTTCATGTCCTCGTTGACGGACAAAAGGCGCCGATTGTCGGCCGCATTTGCATGGACCAATGCATGATCCGCCTGCCTGGGCCGCTGCCGGTCGGCACGAAGGTGACACTGATTGGCCGCCAAGGGGACGAGGTGATTTCCATTGATGATGTCGCTCGCCATTTGGAAACGATCAACTACGAAGTGCCTTGCACGATCAGTTATCGAGTGCCCCGTATTTTTTTCCGCCATAAGCGTATAATGGAAGTGAGAAACGCCATTGGCCGCGGGGAAAGCAGTGCATAATCTGCTTCAAAAGACAAAGGATAGAAAATGGAGAAATGACTTTGCAGCGCCGTTGTTTAATGGTATCATGAAGTGGAAGCAATGAATGGCTGCAGTTCGTGGAGGTGTATATTTGTGTCGGAATCTGGCGCAACAACGGAAATCATCGTTCGTTTGCCGCAGTCGCTGCTGACGGAGCTCGACGTCCTCGTCAAACAGGAGAACGGCAATCGCAATGAACTTATTTACCAGGCGACGAAAATGTATATCCGGGAGCGGAAAAAGCGGCAAATTCGCGAAGCGATGAGACGTGGCTACATGGAAATGGCGAAAATCAATTTATCTATTGCTTCTGAAGCGTTTCATGCTGAATACGAGGCCGATCACACCGTTGAACGCTTAGTTAGCGGGGGGTAATGCTTTGATTGTCAAACGTGGCGACGTGTATTTTGCGGACCTTTCCCCGGTTGTTGGCTCAGAGCAGGGCGGCGTCCGCCCCGTGTTGGTGATCCAAAACGATATCGGCAATCGCTTCAGTCCAACGGTTATTGTAGCGGCGATCACGGCGCAAATCCAAAAGGCAAAGCTGCCGACGCATGTCGAGATCGATGCGAAGCGCTACGGGTTTGAGCGGGACTCGGTCATTTTGCTTGAACAAATCCGTACGATTGATAAGCAGCGGCTGACTGACAAAATCACCCATCTGGATGATGAGATGATGGACAAAGTCGATGAAGCGCTGCAAATCAGCTTAGGGCTGATCGACTTTTGAAGCAAGCGCAAGGAAATCTTTCCGCTTCAGCGTGAGGGACGCCAAAACAGCAAGTGTCGCTGCGGGAAGATCAATCGATGCGCGTGGAAGCAGCATGGGTGCGCAACGCCTCATGGCAGCGATGTCGGCTCACCGGCCAAACGGGCAGATCGGTTCATGGAACGGTCTGTCCCCTCTATTGGCATTTATGTGTATTCTTTCACAAAGAGGCTACGAATAAGTAGCTCTTTTTTTGTCATCCCCGGTCCGGAACTCTCTCCCTGCCCAAGCTCGGTGCAACCGGCGGGGAATGATGGCTTCCTCTTGCTTCGAATGGACAAAAGATCAGCGGGTGCGTCCGGATTGCGGTGCGGTTGCGGCTGGGACATCGTGCTGCCGGGAATATGTTGCGTGAAGAAACGTCGTTTGCCGTCTTCGGAAGGCGGCCGAAGTGTGGAATACGCAGAGACGGTCTAGCGGGCAGCTGTTTGCAAACATTGCTCATTTTCAGGAGTGAGTGTAGATGGGAGAACGTGCAAGGCTGTGCATAAGGAGGGAACGTGTTGGCGATTGAACAGCGTTTGATTCAAACGATCGCTGATGAACAACGGCTGGCAGCCAAACAAGTTGAAAACGTCATCACCCTGCATCAGGAAGGAAATACGATTCCATTTATCGCCCGCTACCGGAAAGAGATGACGGGGGCGCTCGATGAAGTGCAAATTCGTGCGGTGCTTGAGCGCTGGGAGTATTTGCAGCATTTAGAGCAGCGGAAAGAAGAAGTCATTCGGCTGATCGATGAGCAAGGGAAATTGACCGAAGAGCTGAAAAACGCGATTATCAGCGCCACGAAACTGCAGCAAGTCGAAGATTTGTACCGCCCGTACCGGCAAAAGCGGCGCACGAAGGCGACGATTGCGAAAGAAAAAGGGCTTGAGCCGCTTGCCGATTGGCTTCTTTCCTGCCCTGCCGCCCCAACTCCGGAAGAGCAGGCCCGGGCGTTCATTGATACAGAAAAAGGGGTCGCAACGGCAGACGAGGCGCTGCAAGGGGCGAAGGACATCATCGCCGAGCGGGTGGCCGACGATGCCGCTCTTCGTCAATGGGCGCGGGAACAGACGTGGCGGAAAGGGATGATCGTGTCCACCGCGAAGGCGTCGGAGAAGGACGAAAAAAACGTATACGAGATGTATTACGACTACGAAGAACCGGTGGCGAAAATCGTCCCCCATCGCGTCTTGGCGCTGAACCGCGGCGAAAAAGAGGAGGTGCTGCGCGTCTCGGTCCAAGCGCCTGCCGAAGAAATCATCCGCTATTTGCAGCGGCAAACGATCGTCAACGAGGTGTCCCCGGCCGCTCCCATCGTGGCTGAAGCGGTGGAAGACGGATACAAACGGCTGATGGAGCCCGCCATTGAGCGCGACATCCGCAACGAGCTGACAGAAAAGGCGGAAGAGCGGGCGATCCATATTTTTGCCGAGAATTTACGCAAACTGCTTCTTCAGCCGCCATTGAAAGGAAAAACGGTGCTCGGCATCGACCCAGCCTACCGAACGGGATGCAAGCTCGCCGTTGTTGATGAAACAGGGAAGCTGCTTCATATCGATGTCATTTACCCACACCCGCCGCAAGAGAAAAAGGATGAAGCGAGGACAAAGACTCTTCGTTTACTTGACGACTATCATGTGGATATGATCGCCATCGGCAACGGAACAGCCTCTCGGGAAACTGAACAGTTTGTCGCCGACACGCTGAAGCATGTGCAACGCGATATCTTTTATTTGATTGTCAATGAAGCAGGAGCGAGCGTCTACTCGGCTTCCGACCTTGCGCGCGCCGAGTTTCCCGACTTGCAAGTTGAAGAGCGGAGCGCCGTCTCAATCGCCCGCCGCGTCCAAGACCCGCTCGCCGAACTGGTGAAGATTGACCCGAAATCGGTTGGCGTCGGCCAATACCAGCACGATGTGTCGCAAAAAAAGCTGGCGGAGTCGCTCCGTTTCGTCGTGGAGACGGTCGTCAATCAAGTCGGCGTCAACGTCAACACGGCGTCCGTTTCGCTGCTCCAATACGTCTCGGGACTGACGAAAACCGTCTCCGAAAACATTGTCAAACGCCGCGAAGAGCAAGGGAAATTCCGCAGCCGCGAGGAGCTGAAAACGATCCCGCGTCTTGGGGCGAAAACGTATGAGCAATGCATCGGGTTTTTGCGCATCGTTGATGGCGACGAACCGCTTGACCGCACGCCGATTCACCCCGAGCGGTACGCGGAAGTGAAGCAGTTGTTGCAAAAGTTAGGATTTACAACCGCCGCCATTGGCAGCAATGAGCTTCGCCAAGCGCTGCAAGCCATCGATGTGAAAGCAGCGGCATCCGAATTCGGCATCGGGGAACTGACGCTCCGCGACATCATTGACGCGTTGTGCCGTCCGGAGCGCGACCCGCGCGACGAGCTGCCCAAGCCGATATTGCGAAAAGACGTTTTGAAGATGGAAGACTTAAAGCCAGGCATGGAGCTCGAAGGAACGGTGCGCAACGTCGTCGACTTCGGCGCCTTTGTTGACATCGGCGTCAAACAGGACGGGCTCGTGCACATTTCCAAGCTAAGCAAACAATACGTCCGCCATCCGCTTGATGTCGTCTCCGTCGGCGACGTCGTCAAAGTGTGGGTGGAAAGGGTTGATGCAGCGAAAGGAAGAATTTCATTATCGATGCTTCCGCCGGAATAAGCTGGAGAGGCTGTCCCGTACTGCCCAATGAACAGCAGGGACAGCCTCAAACATATGTTACGGACAGTGCTTCCTTTGATAAAAAAACCAGCATTGGTTTAACAGCTTAATTTGATCAAGATTTTTCTCATAATAGGCTCGTCTCATCTGATTTTTTAGCCACGTAGGCAAAACAGTCACCTCCCTAACAAACGGAAAGGTAGTATATAATGTATGTAGCTGCGCATTGTCCTGTGCTGAAAACATAAAAGGGGGGGCGCCTGTCATGGATCAAAAACGCTTGCAAGCGCTCGTTGAACAAATTTCCATAAGCACATTTGGCAAGCCGTTCCGCCATACCGCTTTCTTCAACCCTCGTTTGCGCACCACCGGCGGGCGCTACATGTTGCAGACGCATAACATTGAGCTCAATCAAAAACATTACGAGCAGTTCGGCGAGGAAGAATTGATCGCCATTATCAAACATGAGCTTTGCCATTACCACTTGCACCTTGAGGGAAAAGGCTACCGCCATCGCGACCGCGACTTCCGCGAACTGCTGCAAAAAGTGGGGGCGCCTCGCTATTGTCGTCCAATCGGCCAAAAAACAGACAGGTCGAAAACGATCTATACATACATTTGCACATCTTGCGGCCTGACGTACACTCGAAAAAAGCGCATGAACACCGCCCGCTACGTCTGCGGGAACTGCCGCGGGCGGCTTAAACTAGCGGAACAGCGCCGTTGAACGCTTCATTGCTTATGCCGAACCCTTTTAAGAACATTCGACGTGTCCTTCCCGAAGGAAACGAAGCTTTTTATCTTAATTAGGCGAGAAGACTCCCACTTCAACGAAGCGAAGCGGAGTAAGTGGGAGATGAATCGCCTTAACTATATTTTGCTGAAAATAGGATAGATTCAGTAAAATATAGTATCATATAGTTAGATGGGAGGTGAAAACATGTATTTTTGTATCAAACAACAGCTAAATGGTTTGACCAAAGAAGAATACTTGACTCTTCGAGAACTGTGCCATATTGCCAAGAACATGTACAACGTCGGATTGTACAATGTCAGACAATACTATTTTGAACACAAGGAATTTCTTAATTATGAGAAAAACTATCATATTGCAAAAACTAACGAAAACTATAAGCTGTTAAACAGCAACATGGCACAGCAAATTTTAAAAAAGGTCAATGAAGCCTTTAAATCTTTCTTTGGTTTGGTCAGTCTTGCCAAACAAGGAAAATATGACCACAAGGCTATCAGTATTCCAAAATATCTTAAAAAAGATGGCTTTCATTCACTGATCATTGGCCAGATTCGTATAGACGGCAACAAATTCACGATACCGTATTCTCGCCTATTTAAAAAGACTCACAAGCCTATCACGATAACGATTCCGCCTGTGTTACTGGACAAAAAGATTAAGCAGATTGAAATCATTCCTAAGCATCATGCCAGGTTCTTTGAGATTCAGTACAAATATGAAATGCCTGAAGATCAAAGAGAATTAAACGACCAAAAAGCACTGGCAATTGATTTAGGATTAAACAATCTTGCCACTTGTGTCACATCAGACGGCAGATCATTCATCATTGATGGGCGGAGATTAAAAAGTATAAATCAATGGTTTAACAAAGAAAATGCCAGACTTCAAAGCATAAAAGATAAGCAAAAAATCAAAGGCACCACTCGTAAACAGGCTTTGCTTGCTATGAATCGCAATAATAAAGTGAATGATTATATCAACAAGACTTGCCGTTACATCATTAACTACTGTATTGAAAATCAAATTGGCAAACTTGTCATTGGCTATGCGGAAACATGGCAACGCAATATGAATCTAGGAAAAAAGACAAATCAAAACTTTGTCAATATTCCTCTCGGTAACATAAAAGAAAAACTAGAATATCTTTGTGAATTTTACGGCATTGAATTCTTGAAACAGGAAGAATCCTATACGTCTCAAGCCAGCTTTTTTGACGGCGATGAGATTCCTGAATATAATGCCGACAATCCAAAAGAATATAAGTTCAGCGGCAAACGTATTAAGCGCGGCTTGTATCGAACAAAGTCTGGTAAACTAATTAATGCTGATGTCAATGGCGCATTAAACATCTTAAAGAAAAGTAAAGCTGTAGACCTGAGTGTCTTATGCTCTAGCGGCGAAGTGGACACGCCTCAAAGAATAAGGATTGCTTGAAGCAGTCAAACTTCTTTGGAAGCCCCCACTTCAAATTTTCGCTAGAAAATTAAGTGGGGGTAGTTCACGGAGCTCTTGTATCACGGACCGGATATGCGAACGTCCTCTTCGAAAAGAGAGCAGTATCACATTTTGCAAAAAAAGTGGTTGACAATTAAATTGGCCATATGCTAAATTATAAAAGCCGTCGCCAAACGGCGATGAAACAAACAGCAAAAAACATGTTGACAAAGAGTCAACAGCTCAATATAATAAACAATGTCGATTGTGAAAGTGTAGGAAATCTGAGCCGTTCCACAATAGTTCAGCGACGAGCATTAGCATCATCGAATTCACTACGAGTTGTCTCGACGCATCTTGCTTCCTTGAATTATCTGGCAGGGGGAGAGGCGACGAGCACATCGTAAAGTATAGCATAATTTCTTCATCATTCCGCAATAGCTCAGCGGTAGAGCAACCGGCTGTTAACCGGTAGGTCGTAGGTTCGAATCCTACTTGCGGAGCCATTGTTTGGAGAAGTACCCAAGTGGCTGAAGGGGACGGTTTGCTAAACCGTTAGGTCGTGACTTAACGGCGCGCGGGTTCAAATCCCGCCTTCTCCGCCACTTTCAATAGTCGCATGGCCCGTTGGTCAAGTGGTTAAGACACCGCCCTTTCACGGCGGTAACACGGGTTCGAATCCCGTACGGGTCACTTACAGCGCGGGGGTTTCCCGCGGATTGCGGTCCCGTAGTGTAGTGGTTAACATGCCTGCCTGTCACGCAGGAGATCGCGGGTTCGAGTCCCGTCGGGACCGCCATTACACCAATCGCTGGGCCATAGCCAAGCGGTAAGGCAACGGACTTTGACTCCGTGATGCGCTGGTTCGAATCCAGCTGGCCCAGCCATTTTATGTGTTAAATACGAGCTATTAGCTCAGCAACGAGCGATGCATCTTTGAGTTGACAGCGAGTTGCCTCGACGCACTTGGCTTCCTCGAATAAGCTGGGAGAGGAAGAGGCAGGTAGAGTGAAACGAAGCTGTAGAGTGTTATCCCAACTCATGAGCCATTAGCTCAGTAGGTAGAGCAACGAGCG
>UGGS01000002.1:1057500-1080000 GCA_900450595.1 [Flavobacterium] thermophilum | reverse complement strand
GCACCCCTTAGCGGGGTGGGAGACAGTGTCAGGCGGGCAGTTTGACTGGGGCGGTCGCCTCCCAAAAGGTAACGGAGGCGCCCAAAGGTTCCCTCAGAATGGTTGGAAATCATTCGGAGAGTGCAAAGGCACAAGGGAGCTTGACTGCGAGACGGACAGGTCGAGCAGGGACGAAAGTCGGGCTTAGTGATCCGGTGGTTCCGCATGGAAGGGCCATCGCTCAACGGATAAAAGCTACCCCGGGGATAACAGGCTGATCTCCCCCAAGAGTCCACATCGACGGGGAGGTTTGGCACCTCGATGTCGGCTCATCGCATCCTGGGGCTGTAGTCGGTCCCAAGGGTTGGGCTGTTCGCCCATTAAAGCGGTACGCGAGCTGGGTTCAGAACGTCGTGAGACAGTTCGGTCCCTATCCGTCGCGGGCGCAGGAAATTTGAGAGGAGCTGTCCTTAGTACGAGAGGACCGGGATGGACGCACCGCTGGTGTACCAGTTGTCCCGCCAGGGGCACCGCTGGGTAGCTATGTGCGGACGGGATAAGCGCTGAAAGCATCTAAGCGTGAAGCCCCCCTCAAGATGAGATTTCCCACCGCGTCAGGCGGGTAAGATCCCTCGAAGATGACGAGGTCGATAGGTCCGAGGTGGAAGCGTGGCGACACGTGGAGCTGACGGATACTAATCGATCGAGGGCTTGACCTATAAGCGGCTTCTTCCGACGGTTATCTAGTTTTGAAGGAATGACTTTCCTTCTTGACAACATTTATTTTTTAAGTATAATAAATGATGTCGAAACTGAATCGCTTGCCTAGTGGTGATAGCGGAGGGGAAACACCCGTTCCCATCCCGAACACGGAAGTTAAGCCCTCCAGCGCCGATGGTAGTTGGGGCCAGCGCCCCTGCAAGAGTAGGTCGCTGCTAGGCAATCTTATTCACCAGGGAGTAGCAACACGCCTAATTCCCTTTTTTCTTTTTGTTTTGCGAGTTTGATCTCAGGACTGCCCGGGAGGCTCAATATGGCCTTAGCAGGGCAGTCCTTTTGTTTTGTATGGCTGTTTTTTTGGCGCCGGCAGTGGCAACGTTGCCGTTCCTTATGGTAAAATTTCAAAAGCGGAAGCAAAGATGATAAAATGGAATAAGGTGGAACACCATGAAGCAGTTTGAACTTACCGTGCATTCTCCGGAAGAGACGAAGGCGGTTGCACGCCGGCTCGGAGAACGGCTTCAGCCGGGGATGGTCATCGCGTTAGAGGGAGATTTAGGTGCGGGAAAAACAACGTTTACGAAAGGGATTGCCGAGGGGCTGGGCATTGTACAAAACGTCAACAGCCCGACTTTCACGATTATCAAGCAGTATGATGGGCGGCTGCCGCTTTATCATATGGATGTGTATCGGCTTGAAGACGAATGGGAGGATCTCGGATTTGATGAATATTTTAACGGTGATGGTGTTGCGGTTGTCGAGTGGGCCCATTTGATTGCGGGGCAGCTGCCTGAGGAGCGGCTGACCGTTTCTTTGTTTCGCCATGGCGGCGATGAACGGAGACTTGTCTTTGAGCCGTCAGGGTGGCGCTATGAACAGCTATGCAAGGAGATTTTTGCGTCATGAAAATATTAGGGATTGATACATCGAATATGCCGCTAGGCATTGCTGTGGCGGATGGGGATGTTATTAAAGGGGAATTCGTTACGAGTGTCAAAAGAGATCATTCTGTCCGGGCGATGCCGGCCATTGAGTCGCTGCTTCGGCAGTGCGGAATGGCGCCCAATGAGCTTGATTTAGTTGTTGTTGCGAAAGGCCCTGGATCTTATACCGGGGTGCGGATCGGTGTCACCATTGCGAAAACGCTCGCTTGGTCGCTCGGCATTCCGATAGCCGGCGTCTCGAGTTTAGAGGTGCTCGCCGCTAACGGCCGGTATTTCCCCGGTTTGCTCGTCCCGCTGTTTGACGCGCGGCGCGGACAAATTTACACCGGGTTGTACCGGTACGAGGACGGCGCGCTCCGATGCCTCGAAGCGGACCGGATTGTGGCGGCGGACGAGTGGGCCGATCATTTACGCAGACGGGGAGAGGATGTATTGTTCATCGGGGCCGATGCGCCGGTATATAGTGAGCTGTTTCGGAGCCGCTTGGGCGGGCGGTTTTTCATGACGCCGCCGCCGTTGACATTGCCGCGGCCAAGTGAGCTCATCATGCTCGGAAAAGAGAAACAACATGAGAATCCGCATACGTTTGTGCCGAATTACATCCGTCTTGCGGAAGCGGAAGCGAAATGGCTTGCGAAACAAAAAGGGGACGGGGACGATGGGGATCGATGTGCAATTCCGGCCGATGACCATTCATGATATCGATGAGGTCGTGCAAGTCGAACAGGCGTCGTTTACCGCGCCGTGGAGCCGGGAATCTTTTTATAATGAACTGATGTACAATCGTTACGCGAAATATATTGTCATGGTGCGCCGCGGACGGATCATCGGGTATGCGGGGATGTGGCTCGTGATTGATGAAGCGCATGTGACGAATGTCGCTGTGCTGCCACAGTTTCGCGGACAAAAACTCGGCGAAGCGCTTATGCGCCGCCTTATGGAAACAGCCAAGCAGCATGGGGCGGCGACGATGACGCTGGAAGTGCGCGTCTCGAACCATGTCGCCCAGTCGTTGTACCGAAAGCTTGGGTTTCGCAATGGCGGCATCCGCAAACGGTATTATCCGGACAATTTTGAAGATGCGCTAGTGATGTGGGTGAAACTGACATGAATGAAAACGTGCATGTACTAGGTATTGAAACGAGCTGCGATGAAACAGCGGCGGCCGTGGTGAAAAACGGAAAAGAGATTTTATCGAATGTTGTGGCGTCGCAAATGGAAAGCCATCGGCGGTTTGGCGGTGTTGTGCCGGAAATTGCCTCGCGCCATCATGTCGAACAAATTACACTCGTCATGGAGGAAGCGATGCGGCAGGCTGGCGTATCGTTTTCCGATCTTGATGCCATTGCGGTGACGGCCGGACCGGGGTTGGTTGGGGCGCTCCTTGTCGGGGTGAACGCCGCAAAGGCGCTCGCGTTTGCCCATGGGTTGCCGCTTGTCGGGGTGCATCATATTGCTGGTCATATTTACGCCAACCAGCTCGTGGCGGAGATGAAATTTCCGCTGTTGGCGCTTGTCGTTTCCGGCGGGCATACGGAGCTTGTTTACATGGAAGGCCACGGGGCGTTTCAAGTCATTGGCGAGACGCGCGACGACGCTGCTGGTGAGGCGTATGACAAGGTGGCGCGGGCTTTAGGCCTTCCGTACCCAGGAGGACCGCACATCGACCGGTTGGCTCATGAGGGCGAGCCCGTGATTGATTTGCCGCGAGCGTGGCTTGAGGAAGGTTCGTATGATTTCAGCTTCAGCGGCTTAAAATCAGCGGTTCTCAATGCGCTCCACAACGCGAAGCAGCGCGGCGAGGAGATCGATCCGAGACAGATGGCCGCGAGCTTTCAGGCCAGCGTCGTCGATGTGCTGGTGACGAAAACGGTGCAGGCCGCCAAAGAATACGGCGTACGACAAGTGCTGCTCGCCGGTGGGGTGGCGGCCAACCGCGGGCTTCGGGCTGCACTGCAGGAGAAAATGAAAGAGCTTCCCGATGTGGAGCTTGTCATCCCACCGTTATCGCTATGCACTGATAATGCGGCGATGATTGCCGTTGCGGGAACTGTGTTATATCAACAAGGAAAGCGGGCTGATTTGGCGCTCAACGCCAATCCAAGCTTGCCGCTTGTCTAGAAGGTCGGTGATTTAGTACAAAATACTGCTAGCTCCACTTGTTTCTCAATTAGAGAAAAACTGTGGAATCAGCCTTCTTTTTTGGCGAAATGCCGTTGATTTGCTCGTGACAGCAGTTTGTCACCGGCCTTCTAGGAGGTTGGGGATTTCATGAAAAACCGGCCCAAAACGCACTTTTCTCAAGTTAAAAATCCTTTTAAAGAGCGGATCGCTTAGGGCAGGCGGTCTGCTCTTTTTTGTTTGGCAAGCGGAATGGCCGTCGGGTGGGGACTTGTTGTGCATATTTTTATCCATAGGTTGTGGACAATGTGGAAAAGTAAAAAAAACATGATAACGGCGAGGAGTGCAATACACAATCATTTTTTCATAGAGGAAAGGGATTGGTTGTGGATAATGTGGAAAAGTCGGTGAATAACTTCTGTTTTGCACAGAAAAGTGTGGATTTCTTTGTGGATAATGTGATTAACACAAAAACGGGGCTGACCTAAAAGGTCGCCTGCCTTCAAGATAGGCGCACGTCTAGTGCGGCAGAAACAGCAAGCATATATATGCAACGAAAGAGGGTGTTCCAATCCTTTGGGGACACCCTCTTGTCAGTCATCGTCCTTCACCTAAGAAGCAGCTTTCATGAACAAGGCAAAAGGCTGCTAAACGAGTTGGCCTGTGATCGGCCTGGCGCGGTGATGCGCACGAGCAGTGCACATGAAGCCGCTAGATGCCCGTGTTGGCGTTCCCTGGCAGCGGATTGGCTCAAAACGAGGCGTAGAGCTGTTCCCACTCGGCCAATAACGTTTCAAGCTGCTGTTTCCGCTTTTCGTTTTCTTGCGTGAGCTGCTGCACGGTTTCATAATCGCCGTATACAGACGGGTCGCACAGCTGCTGCTCGGTTTCAGCGATTTGTGCTTCCAGTGCGGCGATCTCGGCTTCGATCTCTTCCAGACGGCGCTGCCGTTGGCGCTGTCGTCTTTTTTCCTCTTTTTCTTGCTCGTATGTGGATTTGGCTGTTTCGCCGCTGTCCGGTGATGCGGGCGGGTGGGAGTCCAGGCGCGCCAATTCGCGCATTTCTTCTTTTTTCGCCACGTAATAGTCATAGTCTCCTAAATATTCGACAAGCCCATCGCCCGAGAGTTCAAACAGCTTTGTCGCGATGCGATTAATGAAATAGCGGTCGTGGGAGACGAACAAGATCGTTCCCGGATAGTCGACAAGCGCCTGCTCGAGCATCTCTTTGCTGTCAAGGTCGAGATGGTTGGTCGGTTCATCCAACAAGAGAACGTTGGCTTTTTGCAGCATGAGTTTGGCGAGCGCCAGGCGTGCTTTCTCTCCGCCGCTTAAGGCGGAAACCGGTTTTAAGACGTCGTCGCCGGAAAACAAAAAGTTGCCGAGCACGGTGCGAATTTCTTTTTCGGTTTTGTCCGGGTAGGCGTCCCACAACTCGTCGAGCACTCGTTTGTTTGTCGACAGTTCCGCCTGGTTTTGGTCGTAATAGCCGATTTTCACATTTGCACCGTACCGGAGCTTTCCGGATTGGACTGGGAGCTTTCCGGCGATCGTCTTCAACAATGTCGACTTGCCGATGCCGTTTGGTCCGACCAAGGCGACACTCTCCCCCCGTGTGATGCGAAAGCTGATTTGGCGGATGACCGGTGCGCCTTCGCGATAGCCGGCGGTCAATTGCTCTGCGGTGAGCACCTCATGGCCGCTCGGCCGCTCAATCGCAAAAGAAAAAGAAGCTGATTTTTCATCTCCGGCCGGGCGTTCAAGCCGCTCCATTTTTTCGAGCTGCTTTCGCCGGCTTTGCGCCCGTTTCGTTGTCGAGGCGCGGGCGATGTTGCGCCGGATGAAGTCTTCGAGGCGGGCGATTTCCTCCTGTTGCTTTTCGTATCGTTTTAGCTCTTGTTCGTATTGCTCGGCCCGAAGCTCCAAATAGCGGCTGTAATTGCCGCTATACCGCTTAAGCGTCGCGTTGGACAGCTCGTACACTTCGGTGACGACTTTGTCCAAAAAGTAGCGGTCATGGGAAACGAGCAGAACGGCGCCGGGGTATGCCTGTAAATATTGCTCGAGCCATGTGAGCGTATCGAGGTCCAAATGGTTCGTCGGCTCGTCTAAAATGAGCAAGTCCGGCTTGGCCAACAGCAGTTTTCCAAGGGCGAGCCGCGTCCGCTGTCCGCCGCTTAGCGAGGAAACGGGCGTTGTTTGGTAATCGTATGACGAAAATTGCAGCCCGTGCAAAACAGAGCGGATGTCGGCTTCATACTGATAGCCCCCTTGTTCTTTGTATTGCTCTTGCAGGTTGTCATACGCTTGAAGCATTTTTTCGTAGCGGGCCGGATCGGCGAGCAGATCAGGGTCGCCAAGCTGGGCGCCGAGCTCTGCCAGCTGCGCTTCGATCGCCCGGAGCGGCGCGAATACGTCCAGCATCTCGTCCCAAATGGAGCGTGACGAGTCGAGCCCGCTGTTTTGCGCCAAATAGCCGATTTTGATATGGCTTGGCTTGATGATTTCACCGCTGTCGGAAGAAAGTTCGCCGGCGATGATCTTCAGCAGCGTCGATTTGCCTGCGCCGTTGCGGCCGACAAGAGCAATGCGGGCGCGGGACTGTATTTCTAGTTTTATATTCGATAAAATAAGGTCAGCGCCAAAATATTTCGTGAGTCCATTCACTTGCAAAATGATCATGTCCGTCACCTCGCGAATAGTTTAACGCAAGTCGCGAAAACGGTCAAAGACAGATAACGAAAAATGGTGTATAGTGATAAATGGAGGAGATTGTCTTGTCATCGTTTACGCATTTTAATGAACAAGGCCGGGCGAAAATGGTCGACATTACACACAAGGAAGATACGGTCAGGATAGCGGTGGCGAGAACGAGCGTCACCGTCAACGAAGAGATTTATGAAAAGATGACGAACAATGCCATTGAGAAAGGTGATGTGCTGGCGGTAGCCCAGGTGGCCGGGGTCATGGCGGCGAAAAAAACGGCCGATCTCATTCCGATGTGCCATCCGCTTATGTTAAAAGGCATCGATATTGCCTTTGCTTGGGAAAAAGAGGCGGAAGCGTATAAACTTGTGATTACCGTGACGGTCAAAACGAAAGGGAGCACAGGAGTGGAGATGGAAGCGCTGACGGCGGCCTCGGTATGCGCATTGACTGTGTACGACATGTGCAAATCGCTCGATAAAGGAATGACGATCGGTCCAACGTATTTGGTCGAGAAAACGGGCGGGAAGTCCGGCCATTATCGACGGAAAACCGATTAGCTGGGGGATGAAACGATGAGCAACGAACAACCGAAAATCCCGCAGGCGACTGCCAAGCGTCTGCCGTTATACTATCGGTTTTTGAAAAATTTACATGCCTCAGGGAAGCAGCGCGTGTCCTCCGCCGAGCTGAGCGAGGCGGTGAAAGTCGATCCGGCGACAATTCGCCGCGACTTTTCGTATTTTGGCGCGCTCGGCAAAAAAGGATACGGGTATAATGTCAATTATTTGTTGTCGTTTTTCCGCCAGACACTTGAAGAGGACGAAGTGACCGAAGTCGCTCTGTTTGGCGTCGGCAATTTAGGCACCGCCTTTTTAAACTACAACTTTTCGAAAAATAACAACACGAAAATTGTCATGGCGTTTGATGTCGATGAACGGAAGGTTGGAACGACAGTCGGCGGGGTGCCGGTCTATCATCTCGATGAGCTGGAGGAGCGGCTTCGCGGCGACATTCCGGTCGCGATTTTAACCGTGCCGGCCGCCGCAGCTCAAGCGCTGACCGACCGCCTTGTCGCGCAAGGAATTAAAGGCATTTTAAACTTTACTCCGGCGCGGCTGAACGTGCCAAACCATATTCGCGTCCATCATATCGATTTAGCCATTGAGCTGCAGTCGCTCGTCTATTTTTTGAAAAACTATCCATCGCCATCGTAAAAAGGAGAGAACAACACATGAAATATTTGTTGCTCGTTCTTGTCATTTTGTTGCTGTTTGGCACGAAAAAGCTGCCGGAGTTGGGACGGTCGTTCGGCCAGTCGCTTCGCGAGTTTAAAGACGCCACAAAAGGGCTCGCTGATGACGAAGAAACGAAAACCGACCGATGACAAGGCAGGATGGGGAAACGATGAATGACAAAGAAATGTCCGTGTATGAACACCTCGGAGAGCTGCGGAAACGGCTGATCATCGTGCTTCTCTTTTTCGTTGCGGCGCTTGTAGCCAGCTTCTTTTTTGTCGATGACGTCATTGTGTATTTGCAGCACACTGCGGAAGCGAAACAGCTGACGATGAACGCGTTCCGCCTCACCGACCCGATCAAAGTGTATTTTCAGTTTGCCTTTGTCATCGCCGCTGTACTGACCGCTCCGGTGCTGCTCTATCAAATTTGGGCGTTCGTCAGTCCGGGGCTGTATGAAAAAGAGCGGAAAACAACGCTCAGCTACATTCCAGCATCGATCATTCTATTTTTAGCCGGGGTTGGTTTTGCGTATTTCGTCTTGTTTCCATTTGTCGTCCGGTTTATGAATCAGCTGGCGGAACGGCTCGGCATTCAACAGATGATCGGCATTAATGAATATTTTCAGTTTTTGCTGCAGCTCGTGCTGCCGTTTGGCATCGTGTTTCAGCTGCCGATTGTTGTCCTGTTTTTCACCCGCTTAGGGCTTATTACGCCGCAGCTTCTTGTTCGCATCCGCAAGTATGCGTATTTGGCGCTGCTTATTTTAGCGGCCGCCATTACGCCGCCGGATGTGTTGTCGCAAGTGATCGTCATGATTCCACTGACGCTTTTGTATGAGGGGAGCATCTGGGTTGCCAAAATCGGCTATCGAAAGGCGCAATTAGCGGCGGAGGAAGGAAGCGGCGATCCATATTGAGGGCAGCATCAAGAGGACGGTTCATACGGCGCCAGGCAAAAACCCTCCCCCAATGGGGAGGGTTTTATTGTCTCGGTGTGAAGAACAAGCGAAAGGCGGTGCCGAAATCAAAAGCGGCCAGCGCCGCCAACGCGATGGTTGAGACGTTCCAAATCGTTTCATGAACGCTTTCGATCGCCAAATACGTAAACAGGAAGCCCAAGATGAAATACGGAACAGAAAACAGCCGCGGATGGCGCGTCATAGCCAAATCCTCCAAATGGCCAGCGGCAGTTCCGCTTGGCGCATCATGTTTTCCAATTCATCAGCCAACAAAATTTGAACGGCAACGACAAACGTGTTCATTGCTACATGGGCGAACATCGGCACGAAAATGCGTCCGGTTTTGGCGTATAAAAAGGCGAACACCATCCCCATGGACGTGTACAAAAGCAAATGCTCCGGCTCCATGTGGACGAGAGCGAACAGAAGCGAGCTGGCCAGCGCTGCCAACCAAAAGTTGTATTTTTCATAAAGCGAGCCAAAAATGATTTTGCGGAAGATGAGTTCCTCCAAAACCGGGCCGATGACCGACGTGACGACGACGAGCAATGGCGTCAGGCGGATGATGTCGATGATTTGCCTTGTGTTTTCCGAGCCCGGCTCAATGCCCAATAGACGCCATTCGATGTTGGCGGCAACGCTTTGCGCGGCAAGCGCCAAAAAGACGCCCGAGATCGCCCACATCCATGACGAGGCGAGCGGCAGCCGCCGCATTGTCCGTTCATCGCGGTCGCCGCGCAGCAGCCATAAAATGATGGCAAAAGCCAATAAAAAGCTGATGACCGCCCAATAGCCGGAGGCAATTTTCGCTGCTTCGAGACGTGTTTGCGCGCCTTGGCCGACGCCGAGGGCGCGAAGGAGCGGCACACCGACAAAGGAGGACAGCTGCATGGCGATATAGGTGATGATGACATACCAGTAACGGCGCTTCAAATCGTTTTACCCCTTTATTTCAAATATATCCGTATTGTAGCACATGTTCGGCGAAAATAGTAAGAAAACTGCATCCTCGCATCCCACCTGACCGCCGTAAAAAAATTAACCGGAGCCGTTTATCAGTCCGAGGAATGTGAAATAATGAAAACGGGCTCCGCGCGGATGGGGAGTAGAGGCAAAACAACCGGCTCCTTTTGCTCTTTCTTCTTTAGGAGAGAAAAACAGTTATTTTTTTGCATTTCCTACTTGCAAAACGGAGAAGAGTTCATTAATATTATAAGTGTGTTAGCACTCAATAATGATGAGTGCTAATAAGAACGGCGAAAACTATCGTTAAGGAGGTTGTTTCCCGTGTTGAAGCCATTAGGCGATCGCATTGTCATTGAAGTCGTGGAAACTGAAGAAAAAACGGCTAGCGGCATCGTGCTGCCGGATACGGCGAAAGAAAAGCCGCAAGAAGGCCGCGTTGTCGCTGTCGGTGCAGGCCGCGTGCTTGACAACGGCCAACGCGTTGCGCCGGAAGTTGAAGTCGGCGACCGCATCATTTTCTCGAAATACGCCGGCACGGAAGTAAAATACGACGGAAAAGAATACTTAATTTTGCGCGAAAGCGACGTTTTGGCTGTCATCCGCTAATATATTGCGTTCACCACATAAACATTCCGGAAAACGGACATATCCTTAACTTTATGACACGAATACTTACCTTTTTCACGGCATGCAGTGAAACAAATTCATAAGGAGGTAACGGGGTATGGCAAAGGAAATTAAGTTCAGCGAAGAAGCGCGCCGTGCGATGTTGCGCGGGGTGGACAAACTCGCAGACGCAGTGAAAGTCACATTAGGTCCGAAAGGCCGCAACGTCGTATTGGAGAAAAAATTCGGTTCTCCGCTCATCACGAACGACGGGGTAACGATCGCGAAAGAAATCGAACTCGAAGATCCGTTTGAAAACATGGGCGCGAAACTGGTCGCTGAAGTCGCCAGCAAAACGAACGACATCGCTGGGGACGGGACGACAACGGCTACCGTATTGGCTCAAGCGATGATCCGTGAAGGATTGAAAAACGTGGCAGCTGGCGCCAATCCGATGGGCATCCGCCGCGGGATTGAAAAAGCGGTAGCGGTAGCGGTTGAAGAATTAAAAGCCATCTCCAAACCGATCAAAGGAAAAGAATCGATCGCCCAAGTGGCTGCGATCTCGGCTGCTGACGAAGAAGTCGGCCAATTGATCGCTGAAGCGATGGAACGCGTCGGCAATGACGGCGTCATCACGCTTGAAGAATCGAAAGGCTTCACGACGGAACTCGACGTTGTCGAAGGGATGCAATTTGACCGCGGTTACGTTTCGCCGTACATGATTACAGATACGGAAAAAATGGAAGCTGTTCTCGAAAATCCGTACATCTTGATTACGGACAAAAAAGTATCGAGCATCCAAGAGCTGTTACCGGTTCTTGAGCAAGTCGTGCAACAAGGCCGTCCGCTCTTGATCATTGCGGAAGATGTCGAAGGCGAAGCACTCGCAACGCTTGTTGTCAACAAGCTGCGCGGCACGTTCAATGCGGTAGCTGTCAAAGCGCCTGGCTTTGGCGATCGCCGCAAAGCGATGCTCGAAGACATCGCGATTTTGACAGGCGGCGAAGTCATCTCCGAAGAGCTTGGCCGTGAACTGAAATCGACCACGATCGCTTCGCTCGGCCGTGCGTCGAAAGTGGTTGTTACGAAAGAAACGACGACGATCGTCGAAGGCGCTGGCGATTCGGACCGCATCAAAGCGCGCATCAACCAAATCCGTGCGCAGCTTGAAGAAACGACGTCCGAATTCGACCGCGAAAAACTGCAAGAACGCTTGGCGAAACTCGCTGGCGGCGTAGCGGTCATCAAAGTTGGCGCAGCGACAGAAACGGAATTGAAAGAACGCAAACTGCGCATTGAAGATGCGCTCAACTCGACTCGTGCTGCGGTTGAAGAAGGCATTGTCGCTGGCGGTGGCACGGCGTTGATGAACGTCTACAGCAAGGTTGCGGCCATCGAAGCGGAAGGCGATGAAGCAACGGGTGTGAAAATCGTCTTGCGCGCGATCGAAGAACCGGTTCGTCAAATCGCGCAAAACGCTGGTCTGGAAGGCTCGATCATCGTTGAGCGCCTGAAAAATGAAAAACCGGGCATCGGCTTCAACGCGGCAACAGGCGAATGGGTCGACATGATCGAAGCTGGTATCGTTGACCCGACGAAAGTCACTCGTTCGGCGCTGCAAAACGCTGCCTCTGTCGCCGCCATGGTCTTGACGACAGAAGCGGTCGTTGCCGACAAACCGGAAGAAAACAAAGGCGGCAACAACATGCCAGACATGGGCGGCATGATGTAATCCGCCTAGCGAAACAAAGAACACTGGGAGTAATCCCGGTGTTCTTTTTCTTTTTGCCGCTGGGCAGTAGTCAAATTGAACGTGAAGCTTTGCACTCGGGGCGGCAGGATGGAGCTTGAGTTCTTTGACGAGCAGCGGCGGGGCCGCAGCATCAGCAACCACTCCGCGGCGGCCTGTCGACCACGTATAAATCCCGAGCCGGTGGTCGACCGTTTCGCTGTTGATAGTCAACGTTAATGTAGGCAGCTTGATATCACCGAATGAACAGTCGGAAAGCCATAGAAGAAGCAAAATAAGAAGCGGGGCCCATCGTTTCTTCATTGTCGAACCATTCCCCTTTTTTGAATATAGGCGTCTTTTTAGCCGCTTCGTTGCGTTGATCCGGCTGAAAATGGGAATAAAAATGTAATGGGGATGTCGATGCAAAGGAGGACAACGCAATGAACGAACGAATCGAACGCGACTCGCTCGGCGAGGTGAAGGTGCCGGCCGATAAATACTGGGGGGCGCAGACGGAGCGAAGCCGGCAAAACTTTCGCATCGGCAAAGAAACGATGCCGCTTGAACTCATTTATGCCTATGCCGAGCTGAAAAAGGCGGCGGCGATCGTGAACCATCAGGCTGGAAAGCTGAGCGAAGCGAAGCAGCGGGCGATTGTGGCCGCGTGCGAGGAAATTTTGGCGGGCCGATGGGATGACCATTTTCCACTCGTCGTCTGGCAGACGGGAAGCGGGACGCAGACGAATATGAACGTCAACGAAGTCGTGGCGAGGAGGGCGAATGAGCTGCTAGGTGACGGGGAGGGGCGCATTCACCCAAACGATGATGTCAACATGTCGCAAAGCTCGAACGATACATTCCCGACGGTGATGCATATCGCGATCCACATGAAAATCCAAACACATCTCCTGCCGGCGCTTGATGGCTTGATCGGAACATTCGCTGCGAAAGAACGCCAATATGAAAAGACGATCAAAATCGGGCGCACCCACTTGCAAGACGCGACGCCGCTCACATTTGGGCAGGAGATTTCCGGCTGGCGGACGATGCTGGAAAAAAGCAAGGCCATGATCACCGAAGCGAGTGAGAAGCTGCTTGATTTGGCGATCGGCGGCACGGCGGTCGGAACCGGAATCAATGCGCCGCCGGGATTTGGCGAACAAGTGGCCGAGCAGCTGAAGGCGCAAACCGGCTATCCATTCCGTTCGGCAACAAACAAATTCCATGCGTTGACCAGCCATGACGAGATTGTTTACGTCCACGGGGCATTGAAAGCGCTCGCTGCCGATTTGATGAAAATCGCCAACGACATCCGCTGGCTGGCGAGCGGGCCGCGCTCCGGGATCGGGGAGATCACGATTCCAGCCAATGAACCGGGGAGCTCGATCATGCCGGGGAAAGTGAATCCGACGCAAAGCGAAGCGATGACGATGGTCGCCGTTCAAGTGTTCGGCAACGACGCCACGATCGGTTTTGCGGCAAGCCAAGGCAACTTCCAATTAAATGTGTTCAAGCCGGTCATCGCCTATAACGCCATTCAGTCCGTGCAGCTGCTCGGCGATGCGATTCGTTCGTTTGATGAGCGGTGCGCCAAAGGGTTGGAGGCGAATGAAGCGAAAATGAAAGAATACGTAGAGCGGTCGCTCATGCTCGTGACGGCGCTGAGCCCGCATATCGGCTATGACCGGGCGGCGGAAATCGCGAAGCTCGCCCATCGCGAAGGGTTGACGCTCAAGGAAGCGGCATTGAAAACCGGGTATGTGACAGCTGAGCAGTACGAAGAATGGGTGAGGCCGGAGAAGATGATTTAGCGGCACAAAACGACGGGTAGATCAGCCGTGAGCGAATAGGCGGGCCAAAAACGCTCATCCCGATTCAAGGGATGAGCGTTTTTCCATTGAGACAGCCTCCTGCCGCCAGCTGGCTGCTTTGCACCGGGCAAATGTTAAGCAAACAGGCGAATGAGTTCATTAATCGACAAGACGGCAAACAGCGCCAGACAAAGAACGAGCAGCGCATTCGAGAGCCAATGGTTGCGCCCTTCGTCTGGAAGCGCTTTTTTCGAATTAAGCAAATAAAGAAGCGTCACGGCCAAAAATGGCATAAACAGCGCGCCGAGCGCCCCGTAGGCGATGATGAGTCCGACCGGCTTGCCGATGAAATGCAAGAGCATCGGCGATACGTAAGCTCGCCCTTTCCAGCCGTTTTCCTGCAGCCAATATCCGTATGACGCCATGGTGATAGAGCCGCCGACGCCGCCGATCAGCCCCGGGCCGATCATCGTCCACTTCGATTTCCCCATTTTTCTCTTCCCCCTTGTTGCAAATGGATTCCAAAAGTTCCGTATATTCGATATTATAGTAATAGTATAAACTGCGTCTTGTCTACCGCTGAAAGACCCATTCATTACTATAAAAGGAGTTTGATGTCATGGCGATTTACGAGTCGCTGCTTCCCCCTTTTGAAAAGGTGGTCCGCAACATTGAGCAAGTCATCGTCGGAAAACGCGACGTCATCATCCTCAGCTTAACAGCGTTATTGGCCAAAGGCCATGTGCTGCTCGAGGATGTGCCCGGCGTCGGCAAGACGATGTTGGTGCGTGCGCTGGCGAAATCGTTCAACGTGGAGCTGAAGCGCATTCAGTTTACGCCGGATTTGCTGCCGAGCGATGTGACCGGCGTTTCCGTCTATAATCCGAAAACACAGCAGTTTGAGTACAAGCCCGGGCCGATTGTCGCCCATATCGTGCTCGCGGATGAGATCAACCGGACGTCGCCGAAGACGCAATCGGCGCTCCTGGAAGCGATGGAAGAAGGAAGCGTGACCGTTGACGGCGTCACCCGGGCGCTGCCGCAGCCGTTTTTGGTGATGGCGACGCAAAATCCGATTGAATATGAAGGAACGTACCCGCTCCCCGAGGCCCAGCTTGACCGGTTTTTGGTGAAGCTGCACATGGGCTATCCGTCTCCCGACGAAGAAATCGAAATGTTAAACCGGCTGGAAAAAGCGGCGCCGCTTTCGGAGATCGGCCCGGTGATGTCGCTTGATGAACTGCTGGCCCTGCAACGAAAGGTTTCGGACGTGCATGTGAGCGACACGGTGAAGCGGTATATCGTCGACCTTATCCAACAAAGCCGCACGCATGAAGCGGTCTATTTGGGGGTCAGCCCGCGCGGGTCAGTCGCCTTGATGAAGGCGGCGCAGGCGTACGCGTTCATCCATGGCCGCGATTTTGTCATCCCCGATGATGTGCAGCACCTTGCTCCCTACGTGCTGGCTCATCGCCTGCTTATTCGCCCGGAAGCGAAATGGGACAAGCTTGACGCCGCTGCCGTCATCAAACAGCTTCTAGCCCGTACGCCGGTGCCGGTGCAAGGACGGCGATAAAAGCGATGAACGCGAAGCGAATGAAGAAGGGGAGGCGTTGGCTCCCGCTTGTTGGATTGTTGCTGTTGACCGCCATCTTGTTTTCCTACGCCATGTTTCAAGGCGGATTTGTCAGCTGGTTTTTGTTTTACAGCTTTTTGCCGTTTGGACTGCATGCGTTTGCCGTCGCCTTGTATCCGATCAGACGCGTTGCGGTGAGCCGGACGGTGCCGGCGAAGCGCTATCATGCAGGAGAACCGATTCCGGTGACGGTCCGCATGGAGCTGCCTTGGGCGATTCCGCCCGCTGCCCTCACCGTTTCGGGCCAGGAGCCGCGGCATGGAGGGGCGATGGCCGCGTGGCCGTTTCGACGCCGCCTTTCTTGTGCGTGGTCGCTCTCGTTGCCGCGCGGCCGCCATCAGTTGGACATCGTGCGCCTCGAGGCTTCTGACGCCCTCGGCTTTGTGAACAAAGCAGAATCGTTTTCGGCGCCGTGCACGATCATCGTGTATCCCCGCTATTGGCCTTGGCCGGCAGAAATGGTGCGTGAATGGTTCGCCTATGGAAAAGAGGCCCGCCCGCTTGCTTACCGCCGCGATCTGGCGGTGGCGGCCGGCGCCCGCGAGTACGCGCCCGGTGACAAAATGTCGTGGGTGCATTGGAAGGCGTCAGCGCGAAGGCAAGCGTTGATGACAAAAGAGTTCGATGAGCCGCGCAATGACGATTGGATCGTCGTGCTCGACGGCGCCGCATCGCCATGGTTTGAGGAGCTTGTCACGCTGGCGGCGTCCATCGCGAAAGCGTTGATCGATGAAGGAGTCCCAGTCGGCCTGCTCGTGACTGGAAAAGCACGTTCTTATTTAGCGCCGCGGCGAAGCGAGGAGCAGTGGCCGTCGCTCCTTCTCCGTCTGGCGGAAGCGGAGGCGAACGGATCAGCGCCGCTTGCGTCTCAATTGGCGGAGGAGGGGAACTGGAGAACAGCGGCCGGTTGCGTGGTCGTGACGTCGAGGTTATCCGCCGAGTTGGCTGCGCAGCTGCGAGCGATGGCGTCAAAACGCTGCATAGTGTTGTATGTGGTCAACCGTGAATGGGGAGAGGACGAGCGGAGGTGGGCGGACGGACTCCGCCATGCGGGGGTGCACGTATCCCACATGCCCCCTCAATCATGGCAAACTGTCCGGCAAGGAGGAGAAGACGGATGAGGCGGTTAGGGACAAGGAAGTTGTCTGCTATGCTGCCCAACGTCCTAGCGGCTTGGCTGCTCACGGAATGGCTTTGGCCGTTGGAAGACGTGACGGATACAGCGCATATTAGAGTGTTTGCGGCCTTTGTCGCCCTTTGCTTCGGGATGTATTGGCTCCGCCTTCCGATCTGGCTGTCCGCTTTGGGGAAAGCGGGATATATATGGTGGTCGCTCGCTTGGCTGTTTTCGTTCCATTCGGCCGCCTCGCTGCCGTATGCCTTATGGCGGGATGGCGCGGCTTGGCTGCAGGGGGGGCGCTTGTCCATGCCGAGCGATGCCGTGCGCACCTTTGCCTTTTTTCTGCTGCTATGGGCCATCTCGTTTCTGTTTCATTGGCTGATTGTCCAGAAAAAACGGTGGTTTGTCCCATACGCATTGACAGTTGGGTATATCGCTGTGCTTGATACGTTTTTTCCGTATAGCGGGAACGACGCGATCGTTCGCCTTGTGGCGCTTGGCTTTTTCGCCTTCGTTTGGCTGCATGGCGAGCGGCTGCAGGCAAAAGCGCCGTCTTTTCGCATCGGAACGTGGCGGGCGGCCGCTCTATTCATTCCGGCTGCTGCTTTGGCGGCTGGGTATGCGGGACCAAAGCTGCCGCCCCAATGGCCGGATCCGGTTGCGTTTATCCGCAGCGATCATGCCCAGCCGGAAGAAACGAACGACAACTCGCCTTCTCCTGGCGTGGCAAAAGTGGGATACGGACAGAATGATTCCCGCCTCGGCGGGCCGTTTATCGCGGATGATACCGTCGTCTTTACGGCGAAAGATCGAGGGCTTCATTACTGGCGGATTGAGACGAAAGATATTTACACCGGCAAGGGATGGGAAGTGTTTCCGAGCGAGCAAGTCCGCTCGTTTGCCAACGGCGAAGAGCTCAAGTATGAATGGTGGAGCGATCAAGTTGAGACAGTGGAGCAAAAGGCGGAGATCGAGCGGCGCAATCAAGGGTTTCATCTCGTTTATCCGCTTGGGTTGCGGCGGGTGGAAGCAGCCGAACCGGTCGTGTACCGCATGGATGTGGCGACAGAGAAAATTTATACGACCGATGACAGGGCGAATGCGTTCCCTGTTGGCAAGTATTCATTGACCTATTGGGAGCCGGATTTTCCGATTGCGGCGTTGCGCGCCGCGCCCCCAGTTCGAGACCCTCTTCTGTTGAAACGATATACGCAGTTGCCAAAGACGCTTCCGCAAAGGGTGCGCGACTTGGCGAAGCAAATCGCCGCCGGAGAACAGACGGCTTACGACAAAGTGAGAGCCATTGAGCAGTATTTTCAACTTGGGCAATATACGTACGAAACAAAGGATGTCGCCGTTCCAAAAGAGAACGAAGATTACGTCGATCAATTTTTATTTGAAACAAAACGGGGGTATTGCGACAATTTTTCGACTTCTATGGTCGTGCTCGTGCGTTCGCTCGGCATTCCGGCGCGCTGGGTGAAAGGCTATACGTCCGGAAGGCTTGTCAGCGAGCAAGACGGGGAAAATCTTTACGAAATCCGCAACCATGACGCTCATGCGTGGGTTGAGGTGTATTTTGAAGGCGTCGGCTGGGTGCCGTTTGAGCCAACGCGGGGGTTTGTCAACCCGTATGCGTTTTCACTTTCTCAACAGAATGAGGAGCAACAAGCGCAGCCCTCGCAGCCGGAACCACAGGAACAGCCGCGCGTGCCGCTCGAACAATTGATCAAACGATCATCGCCAGAGCAAGACCGCCATTGGTGGGAGAAGCTGGCCGACAGTTGGTCATGGCAAATGGTGCTGGGCGTGTTCGCGATGCTAGCGGCATTGGGCGGAACGATTTACACGACAAGACGAAAATGGTGGCCGCGCCTTACGCTCCTTCGATTCCGCCGCCAAGTTGACGGCCCGGAATGGCTTGTCCCCGCTTACTTGGCATTGTTGCGTCAGCTGCATGACTACGGGCTGAAACGAAAAGAAGAGGAAACGTTGCGTCAGTATGCCATCCAAGTGGATCGTTTATTCGAAACCGATGAAATGGAACGTTTGACCAAATCGTATGAACAAGCGGTCTACGGCGCAAACAGCAGCCGGATCGATTTCCGTGAGGCGCGTCAATTGTGGGAAAATTTAATAAAAAGGACGATCTCTTGACCGCCTGCCGGCAAGTTGATAGAATGAACTCAAATTTGCATACGGATAGACGAAAGCCCTTCATATATGCGTGGGAATATGGCTCACGTGTCTCTACCGGGCCGCCGTAAACGGCCTGACTATGAAGGCAGAAGACGCTGCTATTCTGCCTTCATCATGTTTATTTGGGCGATGGCAGCGTTTATTTTTTGGACGGGGTGGATAAGATGAACCAAGAAATGATCGTCGTATTGGACTTCGGAAGCCAATATAACCAACTGATCACCCGCCGCATCCGTGAATTTGGCGTGTACAGCGAACTGCATCCGCATACGATTCGCGCCGACGAGATTCGCGCGTTGAACGCCAAGGGGATCATTTTTTCCGGCGGCCCGAACAGCGTATATGATGAGCAGGCGTTTCGGTGCGACCCGGCGATTTTTGAGCTCGGGCTGCCGATTTTAGGGATTTGCTACGGGATGCAGCTGATGGCGCACCACTTAGGCGGCAAAGTGGAAAAGGCGTCGCACCGCGAGTACGGGAAGGCGCTCATTCAAGTGAAACATGACTCCCTGTTGTTCCACGGTTTGCCGGACGAACAAGTCGTCTGGATGAGCCATGGCGATTTGGTGACCGCTCCGCCTGACGGCTTTGTCGTAGATGCCACAAGCCCTTCCTGCCCGATCGCAGCAATGAGCGATGAACGGCGGAAGTGGT
Organism: [Flavobacterium] thermophilum; assembly: GCA_900450595.1. Lineage (GTDB taxonomy): Bacteria > Bacillota > Bacilli > Bacillales > Anoxybacillaceae > Geobacillus > Geobacillus thermophilus. The sequence goes on along the minus strand of UGGS01000002.1, from coordinate 1,060,604 downwards.
ATGGAGTGCAGTTTCATCCCGAAGTGCGCCACTCGGTCTACGGCAACGATTTGTTGAAGAAGTTCGTTTTCGATGTATGCGGCTGCCGGGGCGACTGGACGATGGAAAACTTCATCGATGAGCAGGTGCGTCGCATCCGCGAACAAGTGGGCGAAAAAAGAGTGTTGTGCGCCTTAAGCGGCGGGGTTGACTCGTCGGTTGCGGCTGTATTGGTGCACCGCGCCATCGGCGATCAGCTCACCTGCATTTTTGTTGACCACGGCCTTCTTCGCAAAGGCGAAGCGGAAAGCGTCATGAAGACGTTCCGTGAGCAATTCCAGATGAATGTCATCAAAGTCGATGCGAAAGACCGCTTTTTGGCGAAACTAAAAGGGGTCACAGATCCGGAACAAAAACGGAAAATCATCGGCAACGAGTTTATTTACGTCTTTGACGATGAGGCGGCGAAGCTTGAAGGCATTGAATTTTTAGTGCAAGGGACGCTCTATACCGACATTATCGAAAGCGGCACGGCGACGGCGCAAACGATCAAATCGCACCATAACGTCGGCGGTTTGCCGGAAGATATGAAATTTGAATTGATCGAGCCGCTCAATACGCTATTTAAAGATGAAGTGCGCGCACTGGGCACCCAATTAGGAATTCCGGACGAAATTGTCTGGCGTCAGCCATTTCCGGGACCTGGCCTTGGCATCCGCGTCCTTGGCGAGGTGACGGAAGAAAAATTGGAAATCGTCCGTGAATCGGATGCGATTTTGCGCGAAGAAGTGAAAAAAGCGGGGTTGGACCGCGACATTTGGCAATATTTCACTGTTCTTCCCGACATCCGTAGCGTCGGGGTGATGGGTGATGCCCGCACGTACGATTATACGGTCGCCATTCGCGCCGTGACATCGATCGATGGGATGACCGCCGATTGGGCACGCATCCCGTGGGATGTGCTCGAGCGGATTTCAACGCGCATCGTCAACGAAGTGCCGCACGTCAACCGCGTCGTCTACGACATTACAAGCAAGCCTCCGGCGACGATTGAGTGGGAATAAAAACGAACAAAAGACGAGCATTTCCAAAGAAATGTTCGTCTTTTTTCTTGACAAGCGACCGACAGGCTGATACAATAGCCGTGGAGTCATGAATATTGTCGAATTCCGTCGTATAATCCCGGGAATATGGCTCGGGAGTTTCTACCAAGCTACCGTAAATAGCTTGACTACGAGGGATGTGAAATAGAGAGCCGATGTCCTCTCTCTGTTCGTCATTCCTTCTTAGTCAACGCTTCTGGTAGCTGCAGAAGCGTTTTTATTCTTTATAGGGGGGACAGACGTGAGAAAGTATTTTCAGTTTGATGAGCTCGGCACGAATTATCGGACGGAGATCATCGCCGGGCTGACGACGTTTTTGTCGATGGCGTACATTTTGTTCGTCAACCCATTTACCTTGTCGTTAGGGGCGGTGAAAGATTTTCCTGACGAACTGCGCATTGACCAAGGAGCCGTCTTTGTCGCCACGGCTTTGGCGGCGGCATACGGGTCGATTTTAATGGGAGTGCTGGCCCGCTACCCGATCGCCTTGGCGCCGGGGATGGGGCTGAACGCTTTCTTCGCCTTCACGGTCGTCTTGCATATGGGCATTCCGTGGCAAACGGCCTTGGCGGGAGTGTTTGTTTCCGGCATCATTTTTACGATTTTATCGCTCACCGGCATTCGAGAAAAAATCATCGATGCCATTCCCGTTGAACTGAAATATGCCGTCAGCGCCGGAATTGGGCTGTTCATCACGTTCATCGGCCTGCAAAACGCCGGCATTATTGTGAATAACGACGCCACGCTGGTCGGATTGAGCGATTTGAAAGACGGCAATACGCTGCTCGCCATTTTCGGATTGTTCATCACCGTTGTTTTAATGGTGAAAAAGGTAAACGGCGGGGTCTTTTACGGCATGGTCATTACGGCTGTCGTCGGCATGATCTTCGGTTTAATTGAAGTGCCGAAGCAAATTGTCGGCGCGATTCCGGATATTTCGCCGACGTTCGGCGTCGCGATTGAACACTTGCCGGACATTTTCTCGTGGAAAATGCTTGGCGTCGTTTTGACATTCTTTATCGTTGACTTTTTCGATGCGACTGGCACCCTTCTAGCTGTCGCCAACCAAGCCGGGTTGTTGAAAAACAACAAACTGCCGCGCGCCGGCAAAGCGTTGCTTGTTGACGCGACAGCGGTCATGGTTGGGGCGGTGTTTGGCACATCGACGACGACATCGTATATTGAATCGTCGGCCGGCGTCGCTGCTGGAGGACGCTCCGGGTTTTCCGCGGTCGTGACGGGGATTTTGTTCTTGCTGGCGCTGTTCTTCTCCCCGCTCCTGAGCGTCATTACCGCACCGGTCACCGCACCAGCGCTCATCATCGTCGGGGTGTTGATGGCTTCGTCGATCGGCAAAATTGACTGGAAAAAGTTCGAAGTCGCCGTGCCGGCGTTCTTCACCTTGATCACGATGCCGCTCTCCTATAGCATTGCCACCGGCATCGCTGTCGGCTTCATCTTTTACCCGATCACGATGCTGTTGAAAGGCCGCGGCAAAGATGTTCATCCACTGTTGTATGTCCTGTTTGTCGTCTTTATCTGCTACTTCGTCTTTTTGCGGGAATAGAAGAAGAGGAATAAAGGGCTGTTCCTAAGGCGGATTGGCTGCCGTGGGAACAGTCTTTTTTTTTGACAAGAGCGTAGCGGGGACGACAGAGTGTGGGAGGTGATGTGCTATAATGGAAGAAATGATGAAAGGGGAATGAACGATGTTTATCCATCGCTTAGAGGAACATTCATGGCTAAAGTTGCTCACAATGGAAGATGCGGAATCGCTTTTTGCGTTAATTGATTCATGCCGCCCACATTTGCGTCAATGGCTCCCATGGGTGGATTCAACCCAAACAGTAGCGGATTCGAAAACGTTTATCTTTCAAGGGTTGCAGAAGTTTGCCGCTGGAAACGGCTTTGAGGCCGGGATTTGGCATCGCGGCCAATTGGCTGGTGTGATCGGAATTCATTATATGGATCGAGCGAATCGAAAAACGAGCATTGGCTATTGGCTTGGCGAATCGTTTCAAG